>CAYLTM010000236.1:0-1301 GCA_964386495.1 uncultured Leptospirales bacterium | reverse complement strand
TGGTGTACTCGGCGAATGAAATAGATCCTAGTGAAGGATCTGTCGATATTCCAACAAGAATCTATGACAGAAACGGCGAAATAATCGGTGAATTTTTTGACCAGAAAAGGGAGATTGTTCCATACAATACTATTCCAGAAGCGTTGGTTCAGGCGATTATCGCGTCAGAGGATAGGGATTTTTATAAACACAATGGAATCAATTACAAAGGTATCGGCAGAGCGTTTTTAATAAACCTTTATAATTTTTCTGTAGTGCAGGGCGGGAGTACAATTACTCAGCAGCTCGCTAAAGTATTGTTTACTAATATGGATAGAAATCTTAAAAGAAAAATATATGAGACATTTGCGGCGGTTGAAATAGAAAAAAGATATGACAAACAGGATATATTATCCATGTATCTTAATCTGATTTATTTCGGGAACGGTGCTTACGGTGTAGAATCCACCTCGAAAATGTTTTTCGGAAAAAGCGTAACCTCGCTGACCGCTGTTGAATGTGCGATGATAGTAGCCTGTATATCAAATCCGCTTGTGTATTCGCCGATATCAAATCTCGATAACTCAATAAAAAAAACAAATAGAATTATGAAGTCGCTGGTAGAAACTGGATATATTGATACCAAAAAAGCGGAATATCAATATAAGCAATTTATTTCTAAGTGGGATGTGAAATTTAATCAGGAGGGCCGAGCTGTAAGCTCATTGATCGGAACATTCATTTACAGTTCGTATCGAATTAATAGAGCCCCATTTTTTAATGAAGTTATCAGAAGGGTCATGGCTGATCGTTTTGGTATGGAACGTCTTAAAAAGGGCGGATTCTCAATATATACAACTATTGACGCAAAAAAACAGGATATCGCTTTAGCGGCAGTCAAAGAAGGGCTTGAAAAACAAAAAAATTATCATATAGAAAATTCAAAAAAAATTAGTGATACGGCAAAATCAATTTTAGAACGAGGTAAAGCGAATAATATCGAAGGCGCACTTGTTTCAATTAATCCTGAGACATGTGAGATCATAGCATATGTTGGCGGTTACGAATTTTCCACATCATCACAGCTGGATCATGTTTCTCAAAGCAGACGGCAGCCCGGGTCGTCTTTCAAACCTATTGTTTATGCTGCCGCGCTTCAGAATAAGGATATCACAGCCGCGACGATTTTTAATGATGAGCAGAAGGTTTTTGAAGACAATTACTCACCGTCAAATTATGATGGCACATTCAGGGGCCCGATAATAGTCAGAGAAGCTCTGCGGATGTCTGTGAACACTGTCGCTGTTCAGGTTCTGCAGAAA
>CAYLTM010000235.1:1851-5050 GCA_964386495.1 uncultured Leptospirales bacterium | reverse complement strand
TGTGATTATACCATGAATGATGTTTTTTCAGGGAAAGTCAAGTAGGAAAAGATGGGATGAGTCTAAGAAATCCCTCGGCTCCGCCGCGTCCCTTTAACAAGGGACTTTGTGGGAAGCGTAGATTTTTATGCGCCCTTCTCCTTTATTAAAGGAGAAGGGCGGGGATGAGGATTTCTTGAATTTATTTAAGAATAATCAAAACACTGTCTGAACCATGATTTTTGTGATTCAGATGATTGGCATGATTAAGGTTAATTTAATTATGCTAATCCTGTAAATCCTGTAAACCTAGATTCTGACATTGTTTAATTTCTTAAACTCATAATTCATCCCCCAAAATTTAGCAAGACAATCACTGTCGTAACAGTAATTGTCCATGTTTTTTATTGAAATAAATATACTGAATGGTGTCATTACATTAGCACATCAGTAAATAGTGTATAAAAATGATTAATATTATTAATACATGTTGACATTTTATATAATTATGATGACTTTTGGTGAAAGTAACTAGTTTTTGTTAGTGAGACTGTCGAATTATCTTTTACTGTCTAATTGGGGGGCAGGATGTCAACTTTGACATCCTGAATTAAAGGAAATAGAGGGTATATTATGACAAATACATTATATGAAAATATATTTTCCAGACGGCTTTTAAAGTATCCACCTTTTCCTGTCGATGAAAACGGGCAGTATCGAAATCCTAGCACAGAGGAAATAAAAACAACATTTTCTGTCAGTGGTGAAGCAGTAAGAGAAAACCTTCTATATTTTGAGGCTGTTTACATTAATGACGGTAAACCGGTACAGGATTTTATCTGCGAAGAATCCGACACGGATCGCTTTGCTTGCACCGCCGAGCTTATAAGCCAGCTGAATAATCACACTTCAGATAACCGCTATACTGTTTCTAGGAGTATGCTAATTGATACTTCAAGATTTTATTCAAATGAATATTATATGTACATTGTTATTTTTATGAAAAAAATAATTGGCAGGGATGATTTCCATTATGGTGAATGCTCTGATTCTCAGTTATCCGAACATCATAAAATTTACGAAAAAGGCAAAATGGATTTTGTTCCGTGGGGAATCGATGGAAAAGGTAAAGAAGTCCACGATGTTACGATGAACAACATTCTGCCTTGCCTAATCTATATTGAAAAAATTCTTAATATCAATTCTAATGAATGTATAGATATGATCAACGCGTTTTTACCGGATAATTTTACGACAGATAGAAATTTCTATAATAATGAAGCTATATGGATATCCATTGAATATATTCTGTATACCTTTGAAATTTTTAAAATTATTACTAATGACAATTTGTTTTTAATTAACTCGCTCTATTTTACTGTTACTGCACATTTAAGAATTACAAACCTGATGCTCAATCTTCCAAAAAAGTTTTACATGAATGGTCTTTCAAAAGTTTCTGTGAACACTAATAACTCATGGAATTACAGCTTTAAAATTACAAGCGGCAAAATGATTATGAATTGTTCAAAAAGGGATGAGTTTGACATCAACCAGTTTTCCAAATACCGGCTTAATTGTTACCAGAGCGTTTATTATATTAATGTCGGAGCCTTCAGCGGTATTACGAAAAAACTTTTTAGTCTTGCAGAAGCACCGTGTTATGAAATAATTCCGGCAAAAGATATTAATGATTTTAAATTCAACATAGTTTTTTCATGGAAAGTTATCCATAAACGTTATTTTCTTTATATCATTCCGACAGTACTTTCAATCGCGGTGATTTACAAGATAATCGATTTGTTGCCGCATACCTATCATTCCGTTATTCTTACTGTATTATTTAATATATTATTGCTGCTATTATTCCGTTTATATTTTAAAAAATTGGATCTATCGGAAAAATTAATCAACAGCGAAAAGGCGGCGACTGCTCAATTAAAAGATCTGGAAAATACGACAACAAATCTAATAAAAGAAAAACACAAACTTGAAGAAAAGGTACTGGAGCGGACACTTCAGCTTGAAGAGTCGAATAAAAAACTGATTCTTACTGATAAAGCCAAAACAAATTTTTTCGCCAACATTTCGCATGAAATACGAACTCCGTTGACTCTCATCATCGCGCCTATTGAATCCGCACTTTCCAATGACTACCACACTCATTCTTTTCTTGAGCCGGTATTAAGAAACGCGAAAAAACTTCTAAATCTTATGAACACTATGCTGGATTTTTCAAAAATTGACGCAGGTTTCATGACTCTGAATTTAACAAAAATCGACTTCAATTATATTATAAACTCTATTGTGGAGGTCGTTAAACCGGCTTTCCTCCAAAAAAATATTGAGTTCTCATACAACATTCCAAGTGAGTCAGCAATTATTTACTGCGATTATGAAAAAATTGAAAAAGTAATAATCAACCTTCTGTCTAATGCTTTGAAATGTACTTCAACTGGTTTTGTAAAATTATCTGTGACAAAAGAACCCAATCAGTTGTGTGTTACTATTGAAGATTCCGGGATTGGTATTCCGCAGGAAAATCTGCATAATATCTTCGACCGTTTTTTTCAGGTAAAAAAGGAAAACTTTTCAAAAAACGAAGGCACGGGAATTGGTCTTTCAATAGCGAGTGAATTTGTAAAAATGCACAAGGGCTCTTTAGAAGTCAGTAGTCGTTTCATAAAAGATTTCCCTGAAAATCATGGAACAATTTTCACAATAAATATTCCCTTCGGCAAAGAACTTTTGTCAAGTGCTGAAAATTTCGACATCATGGAGTTTTCTTCAAGCAGCAATATCAATGATGACCTCATCAATAAAGTTCTCGGATATGACGCTGTTTGTTCCGAACAAATAAAGCATGCTGCTCATGATGGTCTGGATTCTTTCGCTAATATTTTGATTGTGGAAGACAACAGCGATATGCGAAATCTCTATAATAATCTTTTGTCCGTAAAATATAATTTATTCTTCGCTGAAAACGGTCTTGAAGCTATGACTCTTCTTGAAAAAAATATTTTTGAACCGGATGTCATATTATCGGATATTATGATGCCGGAAATGGACGGATTTGAGTTTGTGAGATCTATCCGAAATAACTCAATTTATGAAGGTGTGCCGGTAATCTTTGTGACCGCTAAAGCTGGAGAGAATACTGCTGCGGAAGGTATTGAAATTGGTGCGGTAGATTATATAATGAAGCCTTTTAACGCAAGAG
>CAYLTM010000235.1:0-1841 GCA_964386495.1 uncultured Leptospirales bacterium | reverse complement strand
AGAGAGTTGTCTGCCCGAATCAATGCTCAGATAGAAATGAAATTTCTGCGGGACAAACTTAAAAAAACGTCATCCCGTTTATATAAAAACAAAGGGGATTCGGAATGCAGAGATAATCCGACAAATGGTCAGATCAAAGAGCGTATCGAAAAAGCAATGGACTATATCAATGAAAATTTCTGTTCCGAACTTTCACGCGAAGGGTTAGCATGTTTAGCCGACATGAGTGCTGACAATTTTTCGAGAAGTTTTAATAAAATTATTGGAATCCGTCTGGATAATTACATTAACAACAAAAGAATTGATCTCGCGAAGGAGCTTATACAAAGCACTAATAAATCAATCACCAGAGTCGCGATGGACTGTGGTTTCGACAATGTTCGTACTTTTAACAGGATTTTTAAAGAAATTGCAGGAATCACACCAACTGAATTTAAAAAAACTATAAATGTAAATTCATAAAGTTTACGTAAAAAGTTCGGGTTCACCGTGAGTGCAATGAACCCGATTCAAAGTTTGGTTCGCTACGAGAAAGATATATCAATAATCCTTATATCTTATTCTCTAACACGCAAATGTAAATGATTCCCTTCCAATTTAGCAAGACAACTACTGTTGCAACAGTAATTGTCCATGTTTTTTGTTGAATTATTCGACATCCTGATAAATTTATTTTGCGGTTTTTCTGTAATCGCTGGGAGACATTCCAACATTTTCCAAGAAAATTCGGTTAAAAGTTCTGATATTTTCAAATCCGACATCTCCGGAAATGTAAATTATGGATTTATCAGTATTTATGAGCTGGTTTTTAGCGTCCTCTATTCGCAGGTCATTAATATAGGTATCGAAACGTTTTCCGGTATAACTTTTAAATGATCTACTCAAAGTATCGTGATGAATGTCTGTAACTGACGCTATATTTTCCCTTGATATATCAAATTTATAATTTTCATTAATGTATTCTAATATTTTTTTTAATTTGTTTTCCAATGACATGCTGATTGTATTGTCATTTTTGTTTATAATTTTTTCGAGTTTCGCAAATAGATGTTCGTTGCTTTTTTTCAATCTGTCTCGCAATCGTTTCATCTCTAACTGGGAATTTATTCTGGCTAATAGTTCTCTTGAGTTAAACGGCTTGCTTATGTAATCAGTGGCACCTTTTTCCAGCCCTTCAATTTTCATGGACGTTTCAGATTTCGCGGTAAGGAGAATTATCGGGATACCTTCCAGTCGTGGATCGGTGTGAAGTTTTTCTGTTAATTCATATCCGTCCATAACGGGCATCATCACATCGGAAATAATCAGATCGGGTATATTCTCATCATTTTTCAGATAATCAACAACCTCAGTTCCTGAATTTTTATTGATTGTATTGAAAGAGCCGCGGAGAATGTCATTTAGAAGATTATGCATGTCCTGACTATCTTCGACGACCAGAATGTTCGGAATTGATTGATCATTATTCGTTGTATTTCCTATCATTACATTTTGAGGAACATCTGATATAATTTTCATTTCATTAGTGTTCTGAAAAATATCTAATTTATTTGATTGAATAAATTGCACGCTGCTATTTCCATTATAATGTTCTTTCCCCATAGGTAAATTAATAGTAAATACAGAACCGTGGCTATCGGGATATTTTTCAATATGCATGCTTTTCACAGTAATATTGCCTCCATGAAGTTCAACCAGCTCTTTTGTCAGAGCAAGCCCGATACCTGTTCCCTGATATTTTTTGGTTGATCCGGAATCCGCCTGTGAGAAACGGTCAAATACGATCCCGATTTTATCATCAGGTATATTTATTAATTCAATTTTATGTTGATAAAGATATA
>CAYLTM010000234.1:0-5204 GCA_964386495.1 uncultured Leptospirales bacterium | reverse complement strand
GAAAAGCGAGATTGTAGTCAGCGGTGGTGTTAGTAAAAATTCAGCGGTTGTGAGCCACCTGGAGAATTTACTAAATGTGAAATTTGTAAAACTTCCGCATGATCCGCAGTTGATGGGTGCGGTTGGTGCAGCGGTATTTGCCGTTAAAGGTTCATAAAAAAGGGGGGATTATGACAGGTGTAGGAATAGATATAGGTTCTAAATATGTTAAAGCTGCTGTAATTAGCGGTGATAAAAATGGTTTTGGTGACTGCCTTATACATAGGAATGTTGAATATGCCGTGGATACAGCTTTGAAACAAGCATACAAGTCCGCTTCATGCGGTGCCTTGTCATTGAAAAAGTTTTGTGTTACTGGCGATGAATATTATAAAAAACGACATTATACAATGAAATCAAAGGCTCAGTGTATTGCGGAATATTTTCATGGAATTGATAGCGGAGAGATTCTGGTTATTGACGCGGGAAACATGTTTATTGACGCTATGGTTATTAGTCACAAAGGGAAGATTCTCGAATCCGGTAGGAATGATCGATGTTTCGCAGGATGCGGACGTTTTATTGAGATAATATGCCAGGCATTGAGGATATCCTTTGCTGACATTGATTTTCATTATCATAGAAGTGATAATCCATATTCTATATCATCAGGCTGCATAGTGTTTGCTGAGAGTGAAGTTGTGACCCAGGTAAATTCCGGTGTTCCTATTGAAGATATTATTGCGGGAATTATTCATCTTGTCGCTGGGAAAATATCAACTATGTATGAACGATATTTTTCAGCCAGCACAAAGGCGGTATACATAACAGGTGGTGTAAGTTCTATAAAATCAATTAATCTGGCTTTTAAAGATTTTACGAATGTTACTCCATTGGAATTTTCTGTACCGCCTCAGTATGTTTCGGCTTACGGTGCTGCTTTGCTATCCCTTAAAGGGTGATTATGATGTCTGTCAATTTTCAGCGAGAGTCGGACAAATCTTTTTTTTTTGATATCTGCAATAAAGCCGTTGCTAGTATTTTTGAGTATGTGAAAAGTCATAATAGTTTTACCTGCGATTTAGATTATTCCAGAAAGCCTGAAATGATGGATGAAGTGTTTGATAAGTCAAAAAATATATCGAGTGTCGTGTATGGCGGCTATACGGGTTTGGATTTAGGTTGCTATCCCGACTATTCACTAAGTTATGTGATACCCGTTAGGGGTGATTTTATTCGTGAAGGAATGAACTGTTACACTGGTAAGGATTATAGGGAAACCGCTACTGTAAAGAAAAACGCTTCTTATCTACAAATCTTAATTGCTTCTGTCGATGAAGAAAATTTCTCTATGGAGCGGATGCTTGCCAAAAGAAGTATGACCGGTTTAGTAAACGGATATATGGCGCGGAGCCGCGGCAATGGGACTTCTGTAAAGATCCACAGCGATTTAATAAGTGCTGGATACTCACGAGAAATGACTGCCTATCACCTTCGTCGGATATATTCGCAGCAAAGTAATGACGATTCTAATCAAATAGTAATAATCGGTATTGACTGCGATGAACACATCGAATCTATGAAAACAATAATCGACCCTATTGAGAAATTTAATGAATCTATGAAAAAATACTACATTGCTAAAACGATTGAAGATTGTACCGGTTCCGGTGATTGTAGTATATGTGACGACATTGTTGTGTGTAATAATATACGTTTAATGAACAAACATAGAGAAAAGTGAAAATATGTTAAGGAAGAAGACGTTATGAAATATAGAATATTTACATGCCTCGGAAAGGGCGGTACGGGAAAAACGGCAATATCAACCCTTATAGGAAGGTATTTTATCGAAAGGAATATCCGTCCATTATTCATTGATGCCGATCCAGTATCTGGTCTACAGAAAACGCTATCTGTCGGAGAAGTAAAGACCATTGCGAATGCGAAGAGTGAGCTTGCGGAACTTGCCAGATCAGTTTCTGAAAATACTAATGTCGAACAAGCTTCCCATGAACTTGACTATATCATAATGAATGTTCTTCGCGAATATGACAAATTTGGATTTATCGCTATCGGTCAAACATATTCGACTGGATGTTTTTGTGCGATCAATAATTTGCTTCGGGATACCATCAGTCGGATAACAACTTCATATCCTGTTGTTATTATTGACGCGGAGGCTGGTATTGAACAAGTCAACCGTTTAGTTGTCGAAAAAGTGGATTACGCTCTATTGGTTACAGATATGTCTCGTCGGGGTATTGATACTTGTTTGGAAATTAAGAAAGCAGTTGGACGTATTGAGTCAATGAAAAAATGTTCATACGGGGCGATTATTAATAAGTGTTCCGAAGTTAATGAAACGCAACTCGAAATTTTGGCATCAGCAGGAATCAGCCTTTTAGGATGTGTTCCACTGGATCCTTTATTAGAGGAAGCAGACATCAAGGGTAAAAGTCTTTTAACTGCTGACGGTCTGTTAGCGTATGATTCTATTACCAATATTCTTGATGGTCTTTAAATGTTGAGATCCTTTGAGTTGTTGAAGAAAGTCACTGAATCAGTCCTTTACAAGCGGACCTTTCCAATTATTAATACCGCCGAAATCTAAAACGTTGGTGTATCCCATACCTTTAAGAGTCTCTTTTGCGATCGAGGTTCTTCTACCAGACCTGCAATATATTATTATCAGCTTATTTTTATCTTTTTCCTTGAAATTGTTTAATAAGGCATCATAAGGAATATTTATAGCATTTTCTATATGACCGCTGCTGAATTCTTCAAATGTGCGCACATCAATAAGAGTGTAATCTGTTCGATCACTGTTGATTATTTCACTAATTTCAGAGAACTCATTTGTTGTTGTAGTTGATGCTGTTGTTGCACCTTGTGAATTACATTTTGAAGCGATTGAAATTATAAATATTAATGCTAAAAAGATTTTTAAAAATTTCATAAATATCCTCTTTAAGTTGATAAACTTCATGGTAAAATATTGTCAACATTTTGCAATTAAAATTTAAATGTTTTTTAAAGAAAATAGTGTTTCAGATAATGAATTATAAATTTATTTTAGAATGTCGACATATCGATTGATAAAAGGTTGAATAAATAAAAAAACTTGATGTTTAAATATTGGATTTTTATGAACATGGTAAATACATAAGCTTGAGATTTATGATCAATATGTACAATTGATGAGCGGGTGTCATGAGAATTACAGTAAAAAAAATAACCAATGCGGGAATATTCCTATCTATTGCACTGGGGATATTTTTCCCGATGCCGAACACTGGTAAGCAAATATTGCCATATTTGCTTGGACTACTTCTTCTGTCAAATTTTCTCAAAATCGAGTTTAATAGAAGAAAGTTTTTCAGAAAGGAACTGCTGTACTTTCCAGTTGTAGCTTTCATGATCGCTCCTGTAATTATTTATTTCGTTTTTATTTATCTTCCGATAGATTTCCGCATTGGACTATTTATAATGGCTATTACTCCAGCAGCGATTGCCTCACCTGTTGTAGTTGATTTGATTAATGGCGATCGTGAACTTGCAATTTCACATGTGTTGTTTACAAATTTACTTTCACCATTTGTATACTCAGTAATGCTTTACCTGTTTTTCAGTTCGGAAGGTCTTAATGTTCCAGTAGTATCAATGTTGAGGGATATCAGTTTATTGATTATTGTACCATTTATATTATCGAGATTGCTGAAGCTGTCGAAACCTGTTTACCGGAAAGCGTCAGTGTTATCAAAGTGGTATAGTCCTCTGGGCTTTCTAGCCGTGGTGTTTACAGCGGTATCGTCCGCATCAGAGAAATTGAGAACTTTACCCGTCGGCATGCTTCTCATATTATTGGGATCTACAGCTCTTCTTGCTATTATAAACTTTATGATAGGATTTTCTTTATCCCGCGACACAACTATCCGAAGAACTCTGGCTGTCGGATTTTGTCACAGAAACACCAGCATGTCGATTTGGATTGGTCTTTCAAACTTTTCCGCAATGACAGTTCTGCCGATGGTGTCCTACTTGATATTTCACCACATTATCAATGGAATAATCATCAGCAGATATCACCATCTGGATAATCTGGAAATCAACAGTGAATCTGATCCCGTAATTGATGCGTAATTTATAGTTGATAACTGAGTTATCTTCAAGCTTTATTTTACTTCAGAAATTGGAAAAACATATACAGTCTTTTCATTTTCGATGTAAATTTCCATTGGCGGTGCTATAGTTTTATAATTTTTTTCTTTGATATAGTTTCCAATTTTTGGATAAACTTTAATCACCCCGATAATAAATGATAACTTGGTTTTAATCGGAAACTCGGCAGTAACACTCAAATATTTTGGCGTAGTCATTGATTTATACTTGTCTTTTACTTTGTTGAATTTTTCAATGTCATTCTCTTCAATAACAGAGCCGCCGTAACTTCTAAGATCCTCCTTTTTAACCATCTGCGGATCATCAAAATATACTCCAATACCTTTGTAGGTTTCTAAGCCATCCTTTAAAAGATCCTGATATACCTGATCCATTACCGGACCGATTTTTGAATAATCCCCTTTATGTTCAGCATAAGCAAATGTCAACGGACCAACTTCAGTTTCCTCAATAACAACACTAGCAAATAAACCAGAATATGTCAGATAAATTACTGGTATGGAAATAACGACAGCCAGGATAATTAATATTTTTTTCATAACGAAACTCCTTCAAAAATTTTATGGGAATATTATTGTCCCAATTATGTTTTTTGTGTAGAACTGTTTTTATATTGATAAAATTTCAAATCTTTTTTCAAAATTATTTTTTTGTTTTTTAACAAAATGACGTATTATTTACAGTATGTGGAATTTGATGAATAAAAAATTGTCAAGAATCGGTATACTCTGGTTATTACGCAATAAATGTACACGGCTTGGATTAGACTGATGTGCTAGTCGTCGAGGATAATGAAAAGTGGTGGTGATGAAATGGTTTCGTGGGTTATGTTTTTTTGTTTTTTCCTGGTTTTATCCAAAAAATAGTCCAAATTGTCCCCGTTTCCACATCGTCCTTACGAATATCCCAATCTGAGTCGGCGTAGTTAAGCAAAATCTCTTTGACTTCGGGGAGGATTGTGTCCAGAAAAAGATCAATTGCTTTCGATAGAAGCAAAGACACCGACTCCTTGAAAAACTTCCGCATATCAGTAAAAAACTCAT
>CAYLTM010000233.1:0-5206 GCA_964386495.1 uncultured Leptospirales bacterium | reverse complement strand
TAATATAACATACATATGTATATATATTTTGAAAATTAGAACCCTACCCTATTTATTATTTTAAGATTGACATAATATCGAGATGTTTAATAAATAGATTGTAGTAATCACAGATATTTATCCGGCACTATTTAACAATATGTCAGATATTCCGCCGAGCGGAAAACATATACAAATAACGGAGTTTGTTCAATGGTATTCACAATAGCAATCGTTAAAGGCGGAACTGGCAAAACAACCACAACCGTGAATCTTGCTGAATATATCGCGCGAGTCAGAAAAGAAAAAGTTCTTATTATCGATATGGACCCTCAGGCAAACGCTTCAACATTTTATTTAGATGTAGATATGGTTGAAAAGAACAATCTGCTTACTTTTCTTTTAGACAAACAACCAAAAAAAGCAATTCATAAAGTTAGTGAAAATATAGACATTATTCCAGGCACGCTTAATCTGTTTAATTTTGACAAAATATTCAACAACATTAAAGGACTGGAAATTCTTGTCAAAACAAAGCTATTGAAAATCATTGATAAGTATGATCATGTTATTATTGACACAAATTCGAGTTTGGGAACACTTATTACAAACGCTCTAATGATGGCGGATGTTGTAATTTCTCCAGTAAATAAGGCATCTCGAATGGGTTTTGAAGGTCTTGATTTACTTGCTGGAGAAATCGAGGAATTAAAGAGCAATCTATTATTGAAAGATTTTGTAAACATAAAAGACTTCTATATAATACCAACAATGATAGGGAAATTTTCTTTTTCTGAAAGACAAAAAATCGGCAAAATTAAAGAATTGTTTCCAGATATGAGTGTTTTATCTCATGTAGAGTATTCGGGAGATATATCGTCAAATCAGGACGAGAAAGTATTTAAGACAGACAAAATGTTTAAAAATTATACAAAGGCATTTGGAGAAATTAAATGGCAGTAGAATATAAGAAACGAACACGCTCTGAAGATCTTTTCAAAGGTCAGGATTTAACGATAAATACAAGTAAATTTGATGCCTTTGCAGAAGTCAGAAACGCTAAACTTAACACCGAAGATAAAGAAATTGAAAGCCTTGTAAAATCACTTATGAAAAAGGAGTTTGAAACCAAAACATTTTCTTTCGAAGAAAGAGCTGTTGCTATGGGTAAACTCTATAAACTCAATCAATATACCAGATACTTTCTGGGAGAAATGTTTATTCAAACAGAAGCCCGTATTGAGGAATCAATAAAAAACGGTGAACAAATTCAATACAAAAACATCGGTGAATGGTTTAACGAATATCAGGAAGTAATAGGAATCGGTTCGATATCAACTCTTTATAAATTCAAGCTAATCAGAGAAGCTGTCAGTTTCGAGACTCTTGAAAAAGTCGGAATTAAAAAAGCTGAATACATGGCTAAGTATGTTGACGACAGCAAAATAATGAGCAGTATCAATAAGAAACTTGATAATATTGCAAGTCTTACATTGCCGGAATTCAGATTAGAAGTTGATAAAATTGCCGAAACAAGACTGCAGAAAAAACGAGAACAGCAAAAAGAAGAACACGCTGAAATTTTGCAAAGACACCCGATAGATGTGTATGCCACAGAGAAAAAGCAGTCTGCAATATCAGAGCTAAAAACAAACGACAATAAAACAATAGTTCCGGCTAAAGAATTCAAGGATAAATTCATTTTTACCTGTACATTTAACACAGAAGATGAGTATAAAAGATTCCTTTATGTCTGGGATAAATATATGCCAAAAATTAAGATCGCTATGGATAAGATAGACTTAGAAAAAATATCATAATAGTAGTAGAGAGGTAAATATGAACAACGACCTTGCTTCATCATGGAAGAATTTACAATCAGCCATAGGCGAAAAGATTAACAAAAGAGAATCTTGGACAAAAGAAAAAAAGGAATTCATAAAAAAGACATTAAATGATATTATGAATGAATATGAAATTAATGGCGAAGTTCATGTTTTAGAGGAGATAACAAACCTCGAACAAGTTGTTTTTCAATTACCAAACGATGAAAATTACTCAATAAAAAATGATAATGAAAAAGAGGTTGTTTCTTATTTCGATGGCGTACTAAGTTTCTCACAAAAACTAAATGGCGATATTGAAATTAATTGTAGCTATCCGTTTATTGAGAATCTAATGGAAGAACAGGACGCTGTATCTATTTCATTAATAGACCCACGAAGTATAACCAAAAATTTGATTGAAGACTGGTTTGTTAAATTCCTAAACCTAATGGTTGAATGGGAAAAAGACTCAAATTAATCTAATGAGACATAATTATCAAATAAAAATAGACATAATCCGGCTCTTGTATTAATAAATTAATTAATACATAGCCTGTTTTGTGTTTAGAATATTTTCTAAAATTTTAGAAAATATTTATTGACATAATACGACATAAAACGTACAAGGATTAATCATTTTGTAATGAGGTTTTATATGGCTGTATTTACAGCACGAAATGTTCCGGATGATCTTTATGATGTTTTCAAGGAAACCATTCTTGGTAGGAATGAAAAAATGGGAAAACATCAGGACAACATGGCGACCTTTGCAATAATACACTTTTTGAAAAATAGCGGTGTTGAATTGAAAAAGGATTATATTGATTTTTACGATAGTTATTTGAAATAAAAAAGCCCGGCTGTTGGTAGCAGTCAGGCTTTTATTAAGGGTAAGCTGTTATACTTACACTATTAATCGTTAATAGTAATATATAAAAACGGCTTTCCTTTGTCAACAAAAATATTTTGTTTAAGGGGAAAACTATGTCTTTGCCTAAAATCAATCATACACAAATATCCAATGCCTTTATTGAGAATTACATGTCTAAGGTATCAGGATCAGCAACAAAGATATTTCTTGCTATAAGCAGAAAAACTATTGGATGGCATAAAGAGACTGATATTGTTTCTCAAAGTCAGATCACAAAACTAACCGGAATCACCTCACATAATACAATTCAAAAAGCTATTAAAGAACTTGTTGATCTCGACTTAATAATGGTATCTGTAACAGGAGAAGGGAAAGCAACAAAGACATCTTTTGAAATAAATTATGATGCCTTGATAGAATCTAATATGTCAAAAAATGACATATTAGAGAAAAAGAATATGTCAAAAAGTGACACAAAAACGAAACTTAATATGTCAGAAAATGACATAAAAGCTGGAAATAATATGTCAATTAATGACACCACAAAAGAAATTAATATAAATAAAAAATATAAAGAAAGTGCAAAAGTATTTTTAAACAAACTTGGAATAGAATATCAAGAGGGAAGTCCTCCACTTAAAAATTTATACAAAGCTTTCGAGTATCTTGAAAATGATAAAGCGTATTGCACAATAACAGGAAACAGAATTGTTTTATCTGGAAGTGAATTTCTCGAACCAATCAAACCATATTTTACGAGATTTATAATAGAGTCTGGTCTGAAATATGTTGTTGAGACTATGTAAATAATTCAGTATCGAAAATAAAACAAAGCCATTTTATCCCGCAAAAAAAAGATAGACCTTGAAGGTTTACCTTTGAATTTTTTTTCCACCCTTTTTTCAGAGACATAACACCCTTAAAAAAATTAATAATTAATTTGACTAATACTATACATCTGTTAAGTAAGTGTCATTAATACAGCATTTTAACTGGAATAAAAATTAAGAATAATAAGTGAAAATGGGGTGCTGAGATATGGTTAATAATTACAAGGATGTAGTTGTATCTGAGAAGGAAAAGGACTTGATTAAGGAGATACTAGCAGAAGTAAAAAAATCGAGATAGTATAAAGCAAAATATAGATCTAAAACATTGAGTAAGAATAAATATTTTCAGATTATGAAATGTATTATGTATTTTAATAAAAAAGCAATGAGAGGAAAAAAGACTTGACGATTTTCCTTTTGTGGTATATATTTTACCACAGAAAGAATAGGAGGCTTTTATTAAATAGAAAAATATAAAAAGAGGTTTGGAGGAGAGAATGATGAAAGAAAAGAGATTTGGAGAATATTTTAAAAAATGCAGAGAAAATAAGGGTATTAGTTTAAGAAAATTCTGTTTGGATAATAATTTTGATGCTAGTAATTTATCGAAAATTGAAAGAGGATTATTGAATCCGCCAGCAGAAGAAATTCTAATTAAATATGCTACTGCTTTGAACATTAGTGAGAATTCTAAAGAATGGCTGGAAATGAGAGATTTAGCTCATGTTGCTAGACATTCAATTCCACCAGAGGTTTATAGTAATGAAGAAGTATTAGAGAGATTACCTTTGTTTTTTCGAACTGCGAGGGGGGAAAAACTTAATGATGAAGAAATGATAGAATTATTAAGCATTATCAAAAACTCATAATATAGGAGAATCTTATTGAACAGAATAAAAATCAATTATAATGAAATAAGAAAAAAAGCAAAGGAGATATTAGAATTGGAACATGAAATATCAAGTGTTATTCCAATCGATATTGATTTGTTTGCAGAGAAAAAAGGTTTTTCAATTATTCCAACAGAGCTTAAGGGAAAAATTTCAAAAGAAGCTTTTCTATTAGTTAATACTAAAGAAATTGTTGTAGAAAGAGATTTATATTTTCACAATAATGACCATAGATTTCGTTTTAGTATTGCTCATGAATTAGGTCATTATTATCTTCATAAAGATTTCTACATGCAATTCAATTTTAAATCTATAGAACAATGGAAAAAAGCTTATAAAGATTTGGAAGTTGATATAATAGATGATATGGAAGTGGAGGCTAATAGGTTTGCATCATTTTTATTGATGCCTGATAGGCACTTAAGTAATATTTTTAATGAACAATTAGAATTATTATTTCCGTATATTGAAAAAGCAAAAATAGCTGGATTGTCTAAGTGTGACTATCAATCGTATGTCATTGATAAAATTGCTACTAGAATATCATACTTATTCAATGTATCTCAAATATCAATGTGTATAAGATTAAGAGATAATATATACATTGATTTAATTCCATAATACAAAAAGCCCCGATTCTGGGGCTTTTTTATTTCAAGTTTTTAACCAGCTTCAGTATCGTCTCCAATACAAATATTCTCTTCTCTTCCGGTAAAGACAGAATCCCTTTTAAAAGATCAATGTATTCAATAGGTAAATAACCCTCATCATTCTCATCTTTGAAGAAATCAGATAGCGATATATTATAGA
>CAYLTM010000232.1:1799-5289 GCA_964386495.1 uncultured Leptospirales bacterium | reverse complement strand
TTCCCGTAGTGTGTTTGTTCGAATTATTAATATTTTCATTAGAAATTGTTTTTTTTGTGACGACACGTTCGTTGCTGTCAATTTTGAAAAACAATAACATTTCTTGAAGATTCATTGCCTGTGATGAAAGCATTTCAGATGTTGATGCAAGTTCCTCCGACGCTGACGCATTCCGTTGAGTGACTTCGTTCAACTGTTCCATACCCTTATTAATCTGGTTAACACCAATTGTCTGCTGTTCAGACGCACTGGTAATGTCCTGTACAAGGTCGGCGGTTCTATTAATATTCGGAAGCATCTCCTTCATCATAAGACCAGCCTTTTCAGCCTTGTCAACACTGCCTCTTGATAAGTTGCCGATTTCCTGAGACGCTGTCTGGCTCTTTTCCGCAAGTTTGCGGACTTCAGTTGCCACTACCGCAAAACCTTTACCATGATCACCAGCTCGTGCGGCTTCAATCGCGGCATTGAGTGCTAATAGATTTGTCTGGTATGCAATATCATCAATAACCGCGATTTTTTCAGCGATTTGTTTAAGAGCATTAATAACTTCAAATACAGCCTTTCCGCTGTCTTCAGCGTTTTTAGCGGTATCCTGCGCGATTTTATCAGTAACACGCGCATTCTCACTATTCTGTGTAATGGTCGCTCCCATTTCTTCCAGCGTTGATGTAGTCTCTTCCACGGAAGCTGCCTGTTCACTAGTGCTTTGTGAAAGCCCCTGAGCGGTTGCGCTGATTTCTTCAGATGATTGTACAAGATTCATTGAAGAGTTGGTGATTTCAGAGATAAGCTCTCTAAGTTTTTTTGTAACAGCATTCATAGCGTTTGCAAGTACTCCGAGTTCATCTTTTCGATCAATATTAATAGTTACAGACAAATCACCACCGGCAAGTCCTTTTGAGAATTCTACAGCGGTATTTACAGGTCTGGTAATCCCGATTGATATATAAAACGCTATCCCAGTTGCCGCAAAAATACTTATAATTAAAACTATAATTATGAAATTCCTTGTATTAGTCGAGACCGAATCGTAATCTTTGTCCGCCGCTAAAGCTTCTTGAAGAAGAGATTCTGAAAATGCCGTTATCGGTAAATCCGAGTCAGAAAGACATTTATCAATTTCATCATCAATTTGTGAAATTTTAACAGCGTTATTAATCGGGTCAGCAAATAATGGGATCATTTCTTTTTCAAACAGCATAATCATTTTCTCAATCAAAACCATGTATGACTTGATTAATTCTTTTTCCTCGTCAGTGTCAGCTATTTTCTCAAGCTTTTCAGTCACCTCATGAACTTCCTTCACATATTCTTTCCAATTAGTTTCCGATTCCTGGCTGAATCCATTCAACTGAGCGTCGGCAATCACCTGATATAATCTATATCCAATACTCATTCCATGTTGCGACAATGACTCTGCACTGGATCTTTCAAAGCATATATCCTGATCGGCTTTCAGCAAATTCAATTCAATAATTGTGTAAGTAACCATTGCTGTCATAAATAATATTATGACACCAAAACCTAGACCCAACTTTGCACTTATCTTCATTTAAATACCCCCAATATTTAATTAATGATTCCATAAAATAGTATACAAGCTACTAACATCTTTACGTCAAAATATAATATATCACATTATTATTAAAATGTCAATCACCATTTTTGGTGAAAACTTATCACCTCTATAGGTGATAACACCATCCCCCTTACGGGTGATGCGGATAATTATATTTTTTCGAACAAAACAATTTGTCTATTTTAACGTCCGTCTGATGATGAATAAAACAATTGAGACTTCATGACAGGGAAAAAGTGGTTTTTGCTTATACAAATAGCTTAAAATGAAAAGCACTTTTTAAAGAGTGCTTTTCATTTTTATTATCAATCTGTGTTTCAATAATGAGAGATTAAGTGATAGCGGTTTTTTTGAATTTATAAATATAAACCAGTCCAATAATCCCGGCAATAATCATCCCGATAGAGACTACCTGTGCCTGAGAAAAACTTAGAATCATTTTCGGATTTCTTCTAATAAATTCAACCAGCAATCTCGGCAAACTATAGAGAATCAAATAAATAAAAAACAATGTGCCTTTTTTGAATTCATACTTTCGAAGATTAAGCATCAGCCCAAAAACTATGAATGAAAAAAAGACTTCAAACAATGGTGTCGGATATACATTCGTTGAAATTGGAACAATACCATTCGGATAAGCAATGCCCATGAAAGAATCTGTTTCCAGACCATAACAGCCGTCGCCGGAAGCGTGACAACCAAATCTGCCGAAACAATAACCAAGTGCTAAAGTCGGAGTCACCATATCGCCGATTTCCAGAAAATCCTCTTTTAAAATTTTGAGGATAATACCGATGACTAACATCGCGAAAAGAAACCCGCCGATTACTGAAAGACCAGCACCGGAAAAAAGCATTCCAACTGGATCCGCGTAAAAATCTTCAAGATGTTCAAGAATATGGAATATCTTCGAACCGATTATTCCGCAAGGTATCGCAGCAAGTAAAAGTTTATACGCAAGCTCTGGATCCTTACCGCGCATTCTTAGTTCACGTTCAAAAAGCAGAAATCCCGGATAAAATCCGATTCCAAGGCTGACACCGTAGGAACCTACATTTATAAATTTATAACTGAATATTATAGGATACATTTTTTACTCCTGAAAATTTATTTAAGCAAGAATTAAATTCTATTGATCCAGTATACATTTTTTTCAAGTGAAAAATTGTCAAGTGAAAACCTTTGTAATCGGTTAATAAAAGGTGTCAGAGCAAATAAAAAAGAAATAAAAAAAGTATTTGCAATTTTTACAGTATACCGATAAGTAATGTATTATGGATGATAAAGAAAGAACAGAATTAATCAGGAAAGGCAACGAATTTTTCAACTTAGGTAATTACACTGAGGCTGAAAAGATATTTGTCGCGACAATGTATAAAGACGGGTTAACACGTATCGCGGATTATTTTTTTTATGATAAAAAAATGCCGATATCAGCCTATAAATATTATAAGCTTGCCGGCAGACAGGATATGATTAATCAGATTTTTGAAAGAATGGTATTCGCTATGAAGAAGATGCTTCGTCCTGAGGGAGAAGCTGAACCTGAAATGAAGATTACCCTTCCGCAGCCGAAGGTTCATCCTAAATTAAGAATTCTCGCCGAAGAAATTTTGCGTAATAATGAATTACAGCACAAATTAAAAAAGTGATAACATTAGTCAAAAGACATTAATAAAAAAAGTTATTCGCGTTGTATATGTAGTCTCTAAATTTTTTCAACTCATTAAGTATTCCGTCAATTTCCGCTATGGTATTCGAAATAGAGGTTTTCGCGTCGACTACTTTAAGTTTCTGCATTTTATTAACAGACGACTGCTTAACTATCATAACTTTATCGATAAGTTCTTCAGTATCATGGAGAATCTTTCGTAAGCTCTTATAGAAATCCGTAATCGAAACATTCAT
>CAYLTM010000232.1:1281-1789 GCA_964386495.1 uncultured Leptospirales bacterium | reverse complement strand
GACCGTGGAGACAGGCACAGAGAAAAAGATCCGCGAACTTGAACTTTTTTTCCTCGGACATAATTTTCGATACAATTTCTTTACCCTTTGTATCTATTTTACCAATGTAATAATTCAGTGACCTTGGATAATCTTTTAGTTCTCTGTGAATATCTATAATCTTTTCTGTTTTTTTGTAACCGTCTATTTCCAGGTTTCGGATAATCTCTTCAAGCCGTATGTAAAAATCCTTATCCTGATGAGTGATAAGATTTGAAATGTGAATATTCGATATTATTCCTTTAATCCTGTCACTATGCAGCTTCAGCTCCTTGAACATTCTTTCAAGAAACACATCCGGAAAAAAATCTTTAGTCGGTTCTTCATAATCCTCAGAAAAAAACTCATCACCATCCTGGTAAACTTTATCCGCTGGACTATTATCATTCTGATTATAATTATTTTCTGTGGTAGTAGAATTTTCTTCAAAGTCTGATGTTCGTGCAATATTTTTTTTCTTTTCTAAATA
>CAYLTM010000232.1:327-1244 GCA_964386495.1 uncultured Leptospirales bacterium | reverse complement strand
TCGGCTTTTTTGTTATCGACAATCTTCTTTTTAATATTATCAACACGGTCCGTGGTAGTTCTAAAAACACGTATAATCTCCACTTTTTTAAATTCACGGTTATATTTCAAACCATACATATTTCCTTTACTATCGATAAACCGTTTATTCAAATCATATATGCTGATTTTAGCGGTATTGATTTCAGATATGTCATTTATATGTATAAAGTTTGTTCTGCTCACCTTATATCATCCTCGTCAATATCCTGAATAGCTTCATCAAACTGAACCGCGAGATAATATTTTTCTTTTAATTTAGCATTTTTAAACTTATCAAGAACTTCAACAGGATTATCATTCATTAAACCTGTACGAACCACAATACCTTTTTTATCAAAGGTCATATTATTTGTTTTGAAACTTATTGTTATTACGCGATTGATAGAAGCTGATGCATCTGATACTATAAATACTCCACCTCTGCTGATATCCAATATCCAGCCCTTAAGTTTTTCTTTTTTTTCAGAAACAAAATTTTCGGTTTTAATTCTGTGAACGATTTCTGCCCTTGTTTTCAATCGGCAGTAATATCGCGGAAATTGTCTTTTTTCGTCCATATTCTTCCTCATACCATCTTCAGACAGTTATAATTTGTGATATTTCTTTTTTCAACACTTTTTTATAATTATCTATAACTTTTTGCAGAATTGATTTTTTTTCTTCAATATTTTCTTTTGAAACGATATCATTTACACTAAAATAGAACTTGATTTTTGGTTCGGTACCTGAAGGTCTCATTGTAATTTTCGTGCCATCTTCAAGAAAAAACTGAATTACATCAGAGGCTGGCAGATTTTGAATTTTTTGCACGGTAATTTCATCACTGTTAAATTTATGGATTGTAAGACTCTTTATGTCCCGCATTTCAGTGATTTT
>CAYLTM010000232.1:0-317 GCA_964386495.1 uncultured Leptospirales bacterium | reverse complement strand
AAAAACCTTATCTTTTTCTTTTACCTGAAACCCCATTTCAGTGATTTTTTTTCCAAGAAAGGTGCCGGGATTTTCGTTTCTGTAATGTTTCATAATTTCACCGATTTTTTCAAGACCGGACATCCCTTCGATGGTGATATAGTCCATATCCTCAACATATAGACCATTTTCAATGTAAATCTTATCCAGATAATCCATAAGAGTCATATTTTGGCGGGAAAGATATTCGGTCATTTCGCAAAAGAAATAACATGAACTTACCGCGTCTTTATCTCTGACAAAATTAACCGGCAAATAGCCATAGCTTTCCTCGCCTC
>CAYLTM010000231.1:5176-5353 GCA_964386495.1 uncultured Leptospirales bacterium | reverse complement strand
CTGCTCGATGTCCAGCTGGATTTCGGTTTCTAAAAGGTATGGGACAGCAGTGATAAATACTATAAGAAATAATTTTTCTAAGTCCCCGATTTGAGATTTAGGGGATAAAAAAGATAGTTAGTAAAAACCACATATGTGGTTTTTACGCATAGTTACGCAAATTTTTGCGTAACTATG
>CAYLTM010000231.1:2981-5076 GCA_964386495.1 uncultured Leptospirales bacterium | reverse complement strand
CGTAATTATGCGTAATTATGCGTAATTATGCGTAATTATGCGTAATTATGCGTAATTATGCGTAACTATGCGTAACTATGCAAAGATCTTTCACAAAGATATATTCCTCCGCGTTAAGGATTAAATGGAAAAACGCTGAGGAATTCGAAAAGTTAAATATCCCACACATATGTGAAGACTTCTTAATATTAAAATAATATCATTATTCACCGCGGTTATTCCTTTATATTGGGAGCCCATTAAATTTCGGGTCAAATCCAAGTTCAATTTATTTAACACGCCCCCCAAACCCCCGAAGGGTGCTTGAAACTTTTATAAATAAATATTTATTATAATATTTCCCGAATAATTTACAAAATATTGCAAAACTTAATTAGCAGATCTGAATTTTTCTAAGTCCCCCATTGGGGGATTTAGGGGGGAAAAAGGATTTTAGCTGAAAAACAGACAAAATGTTGAATTTTAATACACGAATAATAATACCCCTCCTCTGCATCATCCTTGTAAATTGCAAATATAACTTGCAATTTACAAGGATGATTATTATATAGACATAAAACAAACGGGATGTCTTATAGCTATGAACAATTATTATCGTCGAATAATCGAAACAGAACTTCTGGACTGCCTGAATAGTTCCCCTGCTGTTGCATTGCTGGGTCCGCGTCAATGCGGTAAATTAACCTTAGCCCGATATATCGGAGAACAATTTACCGGATCTATATATCTTGACCTTGAAAATGAGCAGGATAAAGCAAAACTACACGATCCATATATTTTTTTTGAACACCATAATAACGTGTTAGTATGTCTTGATGAAATACAGCTTTATCCGGAAATATTCTCTACATTACGATCGATAATAGATAAAAACCGTCGAAACGGACAGCTCTTAATTCTTGGATCCGCGTCAAGAGATCTTATCCGGCAAAGCAGCGAAACACTTGCAGGTAGAATATTATATTTAGAATTAACACCTTTCATGCAGCCCGAAATTCCCGAAACTGATATAAAAACTTTGTGGTTACGTGGCGGCTATCCTCAAAGCTTACTTTCGGCGACTGAAAATCAAAGCTTTCGTTGGCGAACCAATTTTGTTCAAACTTATCTGGAAAGGGATATCCCTCAGTTAGGATTTAACATTCCGGCAAAATCCTTAAAAAGGTTATGGACAATGCTGGCACACTCAAGCGGGCAAATACTAAACAGTTCCCGATTAGGGGAATCTCTGGGTGTTTCTCACACAACAATTCGGAATTATGTTGATCTGTTAACTCAAACTTTTATGATACGCGTATTACCTCCCTATGAAGCTAATGCTAAAAAAAGGTTAGTAAAGTCCCCAAAAGTCTATATAAGAGATACCGGTATATTACATTCGCTGTTATCTATCGAAACTTATGATAACTTATTGGGCAATCCGATTTTCGGCAGTTCATGGGAGTCGTTTGTTGTTGAAGAAATTTGTTCCTGTTTACCGGAATGGCAGCCTTTCTTTTACCGGACATCAGCAGGTGCCGAAATTGATCTGGTTTTATGCAGAGGGCAGCGAAAAATTGGTATTGAAATTAAGGCGGCAAGTGTACCTACATTGTCAAAAGGTTTCTATAATTCAATTGCCGATCTTGATTTAAAAGAGGTTTTTGTAATCGCATTGGTAAAAGAACCGTATTACATCAATAATAATATAAGAGTGGTGCCATTAGATTATTTTTTAAACCTTATCCTTTAGGATGTGGTATTTTTGTAAAATTTTTGAATATTTCAAACTTTCTTTTGAGCACCTACCAAGAAATGCTTGACTTTTGATGATAACGATTGGATATTACGACAACTATTCGATTGCTTATTCCGTAATGGTTTACTAAATACGGTGTGTAAATTGAATGGAAATTTATTAATAACGAGGTGCTTTATGAGGAAGTTTTTATTTCTTGTTTTTGCGTTCGCGTTGATGACAATTTTTTCAAATGGCTGTAAAAAAGCTGCGGAAAACGCTGGTGATAAACCGACTATCGGTGTCGCCATTTATAAATTTGATGACACTTTCATGACAGGTGTTAGAAACGCGATTTCTGCCGAAGCTGCCGACAAA
>CAYLTM010000231.1:0-2971 GCA_964386495.1 uncultured Leptospirales bacterium | reverse complement strand
CTATTGTTGACATAGTTGACAGTCAGAATTCTCAGCCTACTCAAAATGATAAAGTAGATTTGTTTATTACTAAAAAAGTTAACGCTCTTGCAATCAACCCTGTTGACCGTACTGCCGCGAGTGTTATTATTGATAAAGCTAAAACTAACAATATTCCTGTAGTGTTTTTCAACAGAGAACCTATGCCCGAAGATATGAAAAAATGGGACAAGGTTTATTATGTCGGTGCTAAAGCTGAAGAGTCCGGTTCTATTTCAGGCGAACTTGTTGTAGATTATTGGAAAGCTAACGCTGATGCTGATAAAAATAAAGATGGTGTTTTACAGTACGTTATGTTAAAGGGCGAACCGGGACATCAGGATGCTGAACTTAGAACTAAATATTCTATAAAAGCTCTTGTTGACGCTGGTATTAAAGTGGAAAAAGTTGCTGAAGATACAGGTATGTGGGACAGAGTTAAAGGTCAGGAAAAAATGCAGGCGTTCCTTGCCGCTCATGGCGAGAAAATTGAAGTAGTTTTCGCTAACAATGACGATATGGCTCTTGGTGCTATCGAGGCTCTTAAGGCTGCCGGATATTTTAAAGACGGCAAAAAAATGCCGGTTGTCGGTGTTGACGCTACTGCCCCTGCGATTAAAGCTCTTCAGGAAGGAACTTTGCTTGGAACAGTTCTTAACGACGCGAAAAATCAGGGAAAAGCTACTTTGATGCTTTCTTACATTTTAGCTAAAGGTGAAACCCCTACTGACGAAAATACTGGTTATAAATTAACTGACGGTAAATATGTCTGGGTAGCTTACAAGAAGATTACTAAAGATAATACCGAAGACGCTAAATGATGATTACTTATTGAAATAATTAAAAAAGCAAGGATGTGTAAGTCCTTGCTTTTTTTTTCATTACTAACAAACAGGGGGTGTTGAAATGGCGGATACTGATTATGTCCTTGAATTGAAAAATATTTCAAAACAATTTCCCGGGGTCAAAGCTCTTGATGATGTTACTCTGCAGGTTCGTCCCGGTACGGTTCACGCACTTATGGGTGAAAACGGTGCCGGAAAATCCACTCTAATGAAATGTCTTTTCGGAATATACCATCCGGATGAAGGTTCCATAATTCTTAATTCTAAAACGGCGAATATACGAAATTCGAGAGACGCACTTAATAATGGCATATCAATGATTCACCAGGAACTTTTGCCGGTGCCTCACCGCAATGTTATGGAAAATCTCTGGCTTGGACGTTTTCCATTAATGGGTGTTGGTCCTTTCAAATTCGTTGATCATAAAAAAATGAAAGCTGATACAATTAAACTTTTTGAAGACTTGAAAATTCATCTCGATCCAAACGCTAAAGTCGGCACACTTTCTGTTTCAAAAATACAGTCTATGGAAATTGCAAAGTCTGTATCTTTTAACTCGAAAGTAATCATCATGGATGAACCGACTTCTTCATTAACTGGTGTTGAAGTAGAACATTTGTTCGGGATTATCAATGACCTTAGAAACCGCGGTGTATCGATTATATATATCTCCCACAAGATGGAAGAAATATTGAAGATTTCCAATGACGTTACGATTATGCGTGATGGAAAGAAAATCGGAACATGGGCGGCGAAAGAGCTGACAACTGACATAATAATTTCAAAAATGGTCGGCAGGGATCTGACAAACAGATTTCCGGAACGAACAAATGTGCCGTCCGATGTCATTATGCGTGTTGAAGATTTTACCGCTCTTAATCCTAAAAGTTTTAAAAACATTACATTTGAACTTAAAAAAGGCGAGGTTCTCGGAATCGGCGGTCTTGTCGGCGCTCAGAGAACTGAACTTGTTGAAGCGATTTTCGGACTCAGAGCGATATCGTCCGGAAAAATTATTATAAACGGCAAACAGGTAAAAATAAGAAATTCTATCGACGCTATAAAAAACAAACTCGCGCTTCTAACCGAGGAACGCAGAGCGACCGGCATTTTCCCGGTATTGTCCGTGTTTGAAAATACTCTCATATCTAATATGGCACGCTATGTTAAACCTTATTTTTTATTGGATGAAAAAAAGCGTAAGTTTGACGCTGAAAAAAGTATGAGCCGTTTGAAAGTTAAAACCGCTTCTATAAAAACTCTAATAAAAAATCTTTCAGGGGGAAATCAGCAAAAAGTTCTTTTCGCGAGATGGCTATTGACTGAGCCGGAAATTCTTTTATTGGATGAGCCGACTCGAGGTATTGACGTTGGTGCGAAATTCGAAATTTACTCAATCATTACAGAGCTGGCAAAACAGGGTAAAAGTATAATTATGATATCTTCTGAAATGCCGGAGCTTATAGGAATGTCGGACAGAATACTTGTTATGTGTGAAGGCAGACTTTCCGGAATTATCGATAAGAAAAATCCGGGCGAGGAAGAAATTATGAGACTTGCAGCGAAATTTATTGTTGATTAATTTCGTTTTTAAAGGTTCGCCCTTGCTGATATTTTTCAATACTAAAAAAGGAGACTGTTAAAATGAATAATACTAGTTCCAAAAAGATAAAAGAATATTTTTCACAAAACGCGATATTCGTGGTTCTTTTCATTCTCATTATTTCGATAGCAATCTGGGATCCCCGTTTTTTGTCAATTAATTGCCTAAGAGATATTCTGCTGCAGTCGTCGACCAGAACGATTATCGCTCTTGGTGCCGCGTTTGTTCTTATAACAGGCGGAGTGGATTTATCGTCAGGCCGTGTTGTGGGTTTAACCGCGGTGTTATCGGCATCTATGCTTCAGTCATTGGATTATCCTAGAAGATTTTTTCCCGACCTGCCGAATATTCCATTATGGATACCGGTTGTGGTCGCGATTATTGCCGGGCTGGCGGTTGGTCTCGTTAATGGCGTGATTGTCGCGAAATTTGAAGTGCCTCCGTTCATCGCTACACTTGGAACGATGGTAATTGTTTATGGTATCAATTCTATATATTTTAATAT
>CAYLTM010000230.1:1903-5376 GCA_964386495.1 uncultured Leptospirales bacterium | reverse complement strand
AAGTTCTCTGACACCATAAATTAACTCTAATAGTGATTTAATTGCATATTTTGGTGATATTTATCTTGAAAGCGGAAAAATAATTCCAATAAAATTTAGGATGAAACTATCGAAAGATATTCCAAATATTAATGAATAACAATTTGATCTGTAAAGATTTACACCTTTCCGCCGGTGTGTTTATTTTCTTATGTGTTTTGCTGGTTTTATCCAAAAAATACTCCATATTGCGCCCGTTTCGACATCATCCCTGCGAATATCCCAGTCTGATTCTGCGTAATTACGCAAAATTCCTTCGACTTCGGAGAGGATTGTGTCCAGAAAAAGGTCGATGGCTTTCGCGAGTAAAAGAGACACCGACTCCTTGAAAAACTTCCGCATATCAGTAAAAAACTCATAATCGACATCCTCGAAGTAAACAGTCAGAGTATCCCAATTCTTATCAGGGTCGATTTCCTGATACTTCACTGCACGGAATTTTCTTGCGGAATAATTCCCGTCTTTCATAATCTTTCGTAGTAAAAGAGCGACAACCTCATTGACCGACAATTCATTGGCTTCCGAAAAATTCTCAAGCAGAGACAATTTACCGATGTTGATATTAACCGACGATTTAATCATATATACCTCCGAATTATATTGTTTGTAGGGTTGGCAGGTTTTGTAGAAAATTACTCCCCTATTAATATATACGATGAAAATTACAGAATTGAGAAAAAATGTTGGGATTTTGAAAGAAAAATTCAGAAAACAGTATTTTCGAAATACCCGTATAATAAATATATGTACAATATCAACATTTGTTGACAAATGCCTTAACTATGCACAAATAAATGGTGTCAGAGGTCATTTATGTCGCATGGTGGTAATTAATGGTGTCAGAGACACACCGAATGTTTATTGATTGACTCAAATATCATTTATCACGATAGTAGATTTCGCTTAACCACTGATGGGAGAGAATTATTGAATATACTTATAAAACATTTTTTTATTGTCTCGATATTGTTGTCATTAACAGTTTCCCTGATGAATTGCGTAACATTGTATAATTATGTGAATGATGCAATAAAAACACCTCCTCGTAATTTCGAAATTCGACCGAATAGAGTATCTTTTGATTTGGATGGACATTCATTTATTTTTTCTATATTTATCAAAGAACGAAGAAAAATAATTCATTATAATCCAATAAAAAATAAATTTAAAGTGATTACCAATCAGTATAATTTTGAAAATCCGGTTTATTATAACAAGTGGAAAAAAATATTAGCAGTAAATGCTTTCGGTGGTGACCGTAATTTATATACAATGAATTCAGATGGTTCAAATATAAAAAATCTAACAAATGGGGATGCTCATTATTGCTTTTATATTTTTTCACCGGATGAAAAAATATTATATCTGTCAAAAAGCGACTATAGTGGAAGATGTGGTTATTCATCAAAAATATATAAGTATAATATGATAACAAATGAAGAGTATCTAATGAATGAAAATGACTTTACATCCATTAGAAGATTTTCAATATCGAAAAATGGAAAATATCTTTTCTTTAGCTATTGTGCAATAGACGAATTAGAAAAAATATCAGGTTATTCTGATAGTACATATATAAATACATTTACTGTAAAAAAAATTGATACTCTAAATAATGAGGATATGCAGTTTCTTCCTTATCGAAAAGAGCTTATTAATAGCGAAGATATTGAGATACATCCAGATGGTAAAACTATTTACGCAATATCTGATCGAAGTATAAGAAAAGTAAATATGAATGGTGAAGAGATTGAAATAGTAGCAAATTTCAAAACGCCTTTACGGAAAGATGGTTATTCAATTACACCTGATGGAAAAAAATTGGTATATTCATATATCGATACTATCGATATCAAACATTACGGTCTCGAAGGTTGTTATGATCCGGTTGACAGAACATCTCTTTGTTTTGGAGAAATTAATTTAATTACTGGCGAAGAAGGATTTATAAAACTTGATAAAAATAAAATATTAGAATTGTTCAAAGATGAAAATCCAGTTGTTCAATAGTTTATTTTGTAGAAATGAAAAAACAAATCTACCGCGTAACTACGCAAAATTCCGTATAGTTACGCAAAACCAGGCCAGCCCGCGTTACTGCGAAGCAGTCGTACTTCGACGGTGCTCAGTAACCAGGCTGGCTAAAGGCAATCGGTACACCGGTTGCCGTAGACTAAGATTAGACTTGTAACAGCAAAAATATGCCGCTGCCGCGCCAAGTGAACTTTTAGCCAGAACTGGAAACCACCCTTGCATCTTTTAATTGTAATTGCATAAATTAGTCTTTGATATAATCAGATCTTACATCGACTACTTTCATTTTATATACATTTTTTATATTTGACTATCTTTTTCTACTCACTTTTTGCTCTGACACCATTTTTTAACTGCTCTGGCACCTTTATTCCATAATATCGATGCTTGTCAATATTTATTTGCGTCGATATTCAGAAAAATCCCCATATTTTTTAAAAACAAAGTTCTCTGACACCATTTATTTCTCTTGACAATTCTTTACTATTTGGCTAAATGGCAAAATAAGGAAATTCAACATGGACAATACAAAATTACAAGCGTATGAAGCGAGAGCATCAATTATTAAAGCGATGGCACACCCCAGCAGACTGCTGATTATTGAAGAGCTTAAATCCCAAAACCGTTGTGTGGGTGAACTTACTGAAATGATCGGCTCGGACACATCGACCGTTTCAAAACATCTCGGTATCCTGAAAAATGCCGGAATTGTGTCAGACAAAAAAGTCGGAACAACGGTGTATTACACGCTTCAATGTCCGTGTATACTTAATTTCATCGGTTGCATCGAAGAAGTCATTGAAAGCAACACTAACCGCAATGTAGAAATTTTAAGGTGCTGCAAAAATTCTTAAGGAGGTTTTCATGTTTTGGAAAAATGAATGGAAGCCGCTGGCTGTGATCGGCGGGTTTTTTCTAGTACTATATTATATGCCTGTCGGCAATGAGCGTTTTGATAACGCCATATTCGAGGCTCTTTATTTAACTAAGTGGTACGCACAGGAGCATGTTCTGCTTTGTCTTATTCCCGCTTTTTTTATCGCGGGTGCGATCGGCGTTTTTGTCCGGCAGGAAGCTGTCATGAAATATCTTGGTCCTAAGGCAAACAAAATTAAAGCTTATGCTGTAGGTTCAGTTTCCGGCTCAATTTTAGCTGTCTGCTCATGCACTGTACTGCCTTTGTTTTCCGGGATATATAAAATGGGCGCGGGTCTTGGACCGGCAATAGCTTTTCTGTACTCCGGTCCCGCGATCAATGTGCTGGCGATTATTCTTACCGCAAGGGTTATCGGTATTGAGATCGGTATCGCGCGTGCGGTCGGCGCGGTGTTGTTCAGCATTGTTATCGGCGTTATCATGCACTTTATTTTCCGCAAGGAAGAAGTCGCTAAGGTTAAGGC
>CAYLTM010000230.1:0-1893 GCA_964386495.1 uncultured Leptospirales bacterium | reverse complement strand
TGTATTTGCTAACTGGGGAAAATCCAGCGACACGTCCGGTTTCTGGTATATTATGCATACCTATAAATGGCTATTCACTTCATTTGCCGCGATTACTTTCGCGGTGGTAATTGTTCTTTGGTATGGTGTTAAACTCTGGAAAATGGCTATTGCGGTTATTCCTGCCGTGGTTCTCGGATTTATTTTTCCGCATGAGCCGGTGATTCCTTTTGCAGCAGCTACGATAGGTCTCTCAGTGATTACCAGTACTCACAAAGGAGAGCCAGGCGAATGGTTCAGTTCTTCATGGGGTTTCGCTAAACAGATCACGCCTTTGCTTTTGGGCGGTGTTCTCGTATCGGGGTTTCTTCTCGGCCGTCCGGGGCATGAGGGGATTATTCCAGCGGTGTGGGTTTCCGGTCTTGTGGGAGGGAATTCATTTTTCGCGAATTTTTTCGCTTCTTTAGTTGGAGCTTTTATGTACTTCGCGACTCTTACTGAAGTGCCGATTGTGCAAGGACTTATCGGCAGCGGTATGGGTAAAGGGCCGGCTCTTGCCCTGCTGTTGGCTGGACCGGCATTATCTCTGCCGAATATGCTTGTTATCAATAGCTATATCGGTCCGAAAAAAACCATTGTTTATTGTACACTGGTAGTAATCATGGCAACTTTTTCCGGAATGTTATTTGGAATGTTTTTTTAATATATATTATGAAGCACGTCCCCGCGCAAAGCGCGGGGGCGTGATCTGATTTTATTTATATTATAAAAGATGTATATTTACTTAAACGTATAAATTAAAGGAGACTATCATGGTGAAAATCGAAATACTTGGAACAGGCTGTCCAAAGTGTAATAAGCTGGAAGAAATAGCTAAACAAGCTGCTTCTGAACTTGGGATTGACTACGAGTTAACAAAGGTGAAGGATATCAACGACATCATGAATTATGGAGTTATGATTACTCCTGCTATTGTTGTCAATGGCGTAGTAAAATCCGCGGGAAAACTGCCGTCGATGGATGAACTTAAAAAAATGTTAACAGTATAATGGTTAATATCTTATCATAAAGTGGTTACACAATAATTACAGCTCACCGCCGGCCGCTGGCGGGCGGAGGCGATAATGTCTGTGGAATACCGCTATCTAATAGGAATAAATAATAAACTAAGGAGAAATGTATGTCAAGTTGTTGTGGTGGCGAAGCCACAAAAATTATTTACAGCTGTTCCGGTGCTGCTGATGTCGGTGAACTATCAGACAAGGTTACAAGAGCACTTCGCAAAGAAGGATATGCTCAAGGATCCTGCATAGCCGCGCTTGGTGCGGGAATGTCAGGATATATTCAGTCAGCAAAAGGTGCTGATGTCAACATTACAATAGATGGATGTCCTGTAGCCTGCACTCGAAAAATTCTGGAAAATATCGGAGTTGCCCCTGTATCATATATTATTACAGATATGGGTTTTACAAAAGGCAGCACTGCTGTCACTGTTGAAGCTATTACTACTATATGCAACAATATCAGAAAAGGGAAATCCAATAGCGCGAAAGAGCATTCCTCGTCCGGCTGCGGTTGTTCATGCGGCGGTAAATGTTAACTGTAAAAATATTTTAAAAAAAGGTATAATCGATGAAAAAATTTATTAAAACACTGACTCTTATTGGAATTGGTCTTTTGCTGGTTGTTGCCGCTCCATCTCTAAAACCGCCATGCGACTGCGATGCTGATAATGAAGAACATATCATTAAGTTTCCAGCGGTAATATTCGGCTCGCTTCTCGGATGTTCGAGTGAAAAAACTGATCCGCAAAATGCTGAAATGATTAAAGTTGAACAAAAAAATGCTGAATCATCACAATCACAATCACAATCACAATCACAATCACAATCACAATCACAATCACAATCACAA
>CAYLTM010000229.1:0-5411 GCA_964386495.1 uncultured Leptospirales bacterium | reverse complement strand
CACCGAGAAGAAAATTGCTTATTAAATAATGAAGATGAATTAATCTTCATCGGTGCTCCGTCGGTGTTCTTTCGGTGGCAAAAAATATAGATAAAGTAGCCACCGGGGAACCACCGAGAAGAAAATTGCTTATTAAATAATGAAGATGAATTAATCTTCATCGGTGTTCTATCGGTGCTTTTTCGGTGGCAAAAAATATTTTAAAAAAACTGGATTGACATAATTTTCCAACCGATAATGTATGCTTTATGAAAAAAGGTGCTACACGCCCTTACATAATAAAACTAAACGAGATTAAAAGTATGTCCGACATTGCTATAAAAGTAGACCATCTTTCAAAAATATACAAGCTGTATAAAGATCCGAAAGATCGTATGAAGGAAGCTTTACACCCTTTCCGTAAAAAGTATTCCCACGAATTTTACGCGTTGAACGATGTCAGTTTTGAAATAAAAAAAGGCGAAACTGTCGGTATTATCGGACAGAATAGTTCTGGAAAATCCACTCTTCTGAAAATTATTACAGGTGTTCTGACTCCTTATGGATTAACAGTATAATGATGGTCTATACTCCAAAAGAAATTGAAAATTTAAATGAATGATATATTGTTGTTTTGAAAAAGTAATTATTAGGGGTACAAAAATGTATCGATTGATGATAAGAGTGAAAGATACTCAATTGGATAAGGTTTTAGCTTTCCTGAAGAGTTTGCCAGAGCAAGATGTTTTGATAGAGAAAGATGAAAGAATTATGGAAAAAGAAGAAAACAAGAAAAATATAGATTTATCAGGATATGAAATCACTGCTTTTAGTTTAATAAAGGATCCGGTTCAATGGCAAAGAGAACAACGAGGTGAATGGGAATAATGAAATCTTTTGTGTTTGACACAAATGCTGTTATTGGGATTGTAAATAAAAAAATCAAACTTAATAATTTTGATTTAATTATTTCGGTTATCACCGAGTTGGAGTTGTTGTCTTTTTCAAAATTAAGTAAAAGTGATGAAATGGAGTTAATAAGATTATTCAAAAATTTCATAATTATTGGATTGAATGAAAATATAAAACAAAAAACAATAGAGTTCCGTAGAAAATATCATTTGAAATTGCCAGATAGCATAATTGCATCTACAGCTTTTGTTAATAATGCTTTTTTAGTAACAGATGATAGCCATTTTAAAGTAATTGATGAAATTAGCGTTATGAATCTTGAAGATTATTTGAAGTAGTTAAAAGATAGCAATAAAAACTAACAGGTAATTCTTATTGCCGGTTTAATTTGTTAATTATTTCCGTCTGTTCTTTCGGTGTTCTTTCGGTGGCGAAAAATATTTTAAAAAACTGGATTGACATAATTTTCCAACCGATAATGTATGCTTTATGAAAAAAGGTGCTACACGCCCTTACATAATAAAACTAAACGAGATTAAAAGTATGTCCGACATTGCTATAAAAGTAGACCATCTTTCAAAAATATACAAGCTGTATAAAGATCCGAAAGATCGTATGAAGGAAGCTTTACACCCTTTCCGTAAAAAGTATTCCCACGACTTTTACGTGTTGAACGATGTCAGTTTTGAAATAAAAAAAGGAGAGACTGTCGGTATTATCGGGCAGAACGGTTCTGGAAAATCCACGTTGCTGAAAATTAATAAATACTTGTATGTGTAATAATATATGAGAGTCAAATATATTATGTTTATTATTATTGGAGTGTTGATTTTATGAATAGAATAAGAGAAAGGATTATTGAAAAAATTAATGACTTAAATGATTCCAATTTGTTTTTTCTATTGGAATATGCAGTGAGAATGAATACGATTCATGAAAAAAAATTAATAGTAAAAGATTATAATAATATAGAAATAAAAAAAAGATTAAGTAATATTTCAGGTACTTTGGCTGAAGATATTTCTAATTTGCGAGACGATAGAGTATGAAGTATTTTTTTGATACATCCGCTTTTGTAAAGTTTTATCATGAAGAACCGGGCTCTATAGTCGTTTCAAACATTATCATGAATCGGGATAATCAAATTCTTCTTATGGAACTTCTTAAATTAGAATTTTCTTCTGCTATTTATCGCAGATTTAGAAGCAAAGAGATTAATGAGTTAGATGTAGAAAGTATATTGAAAATGTTTAATGAAGATCTTGAGTTATTTGAAGTCGAACCGTTTACAACAGAAATAGTAAATGATGCCGATAGATTATTGTCAATATATGGTAAGGAATATGGTTTGAGAACATTAGATGCTCTTCATCTTGCATCTTGCTATTTATTGGCAGATTCGAATTTGGTTTTCGTTTGTTCAGATACAACATTATGTGCTGTTGCAAAACATTTAAATATCTCTACAATAAACCCTATTTATGATTGTTGATTATTTTAAATTAGTCATTTTAGGCACTGGAATAATTATTAAAATCTAATGTGAAAATATTAAAAATTCACCACGAAGTTCACCTGTCTGCCGACAGGCAGGCGAAGGACATAAAGCTAAATGCAATAATTGAGAGAATTGTGTTAAATGTTATGTATTTCAATAAATCTTCATCGGTGCTCCTTCGGTGTTCTTTCGGTGGCGAAAAATATTAATAAAGTAGCCACCGGGGAACCACCGAGAAGAAAGAAAAAGTAATTACAAATTAATATTCATCAGTGCTATTTCGGTGGCGAAAAATATTTTAAAAAAACTGGATTGACATAATTTTCCAACCGGTACAATATGCCTTAATAAAAAAAATGGTGACACACACCCTTACATAATAAAACTAAATGAGAAAAAAAGTATGTCCGACATTGCTATTAAGGTAGACCACCTTTCAAAAATCTACAAGCTGTATAAAGATCCGAAAGATCGTATGAAGGAAGCTTTACACCCTTTCCGTAAAAAGTATTCCCACGACTTTTACGCGTTGAATGATGTCAGTTTTGAAATAAAAAAAGGGGAAACTGTCGGTATTATCGGACAGAATGGTTCCGGTAAATCCACGCTTTTAAAAATTATTACAGGGGTTCTGACTCCATCAGCAGGAAAAGTTGAAGTTGTTGGAAAAGTTTCCGCTCTCCTCGAGCTTGGCGCGGGCTTTAATCCTGAACTAAATGGTCTTGACAATGTCTATTTCAAATAAAAAAACTAATATTGCTTTTCTTTAATGTAAGGTTTGCTGATGTTAATAGACAAATTAAGAATTGAAAATTTTCGCTGTTTTGAGAAAATTGAAATAGATTTTGGAAGCAGGGTTAATCTTTTTATTGGTGAAAACGGAAAGGGAAAATCAGCCATTCTTGATGCTGTTGCGATAGCTTTAGGAGCTATTTCTACTCATTTACCGAATATAAGTGGGGTTTCATTTAAATCCGGAGATTTAAGAATAAAAAGAGGTCGTGAGGAACCATATTCATTTATATCATTGAAAACTGATAATGGTTTGGAGTGGGATCGTCTCAAACGAAGGGATAAAAGCAAAGCAAGTGATTTGTTTACTCCGCAAGGAAAAGGTTTGAGAGAACTGGATAGATACCTTGATGAGTTTATTATTGATAAGAGCAATAATAAAGAATATTTTACATTGCCTATATATGCTTTTTATGGTGTTAGCAGGGCGATACTTGATGCCCCTTTAAGACGAAAAGGATTTAAAAAAATTTATACCCGTTTTGATGCTCTAAATGATTCTTTAAATGCCGTTAGCCGATTTAAGTCTGCATTCATGTGGTTTTATGAAAAAGAATTTGAAGAGTCTAAGTATCAAAAAGAAAAAAAAGATTTTGATATCGAGCTAAAAGAGCTTAAAGTAATAAGAAAAGCTATTTCTTTAATGTTCCCAGACATTACTAATCCTCACATTGCAGTTAATCCTTTAAGGTTTATGCTAAACAAGGATAGTATTCAGTTAAGCATAGATCAGCTTAGCGATGGTTATAAAACAATGTTCGGTCTGATTATTGATATGGTTTCAAGATTTGTAATGGCAAACCCGGATATGGAAAATCCTTTAGAAGCTCAAGCTGTTATTCTTATTGATGAAATTGATCTGCATTTACATCCGGCATGGCAGGAACGAATTGTCGGTGATTTGCTTAGAACATTTCCAAACACACAATTTATTCTGACCACGCATAGTCCTTATATTGTTGAATCGTTGAATAATCATCTAAAGCGAGGATTGTTGAACAATTTAAACATTGCCGATACTGAAATACTGAATGTAATATCTTTAACCAAAGAGCAATCGAAAGCGTATTTGCTTGATAATGGATTAAGCTCAATTTTAGATAACGAAACCGGCTTGATAGATGATAAATTACTGGCAAATTTTAATAAAATCAATATTTTGTACGATAAAATGCGGGATATAGAATGGGATGCTATTAATGGTTGATCTTGGAGAAAAAAACCACTGTAAATGTGTACAGTATGATAATAATAATTCTGTATGTGTGAATGAATTTACAATATCGGAGAATGGGAAAACTGTTAAATTAACTCCGGAAACTGGAGAAAATGTTGAAGTTATTGTTATTGATGGTTGTATTATTACTGCTGATGTTCCGAAGTGCGACGCGCTTTTTTTATACCACAGTAGAAGTAAATCATATAGCATACTTGTTGAACTCAAAGGTGCATCTGATATACCAAGAGCATTCGAGCAACTTACAAAAACTAAAAATAGTACTGAATACATAGATATATATGGAAAATTTTGTGAATATTCTAACCGAACAGTTTATGAAAAATGTTTTATTGTTTCAAATGGGATGATTTCAAAACCTGTGCATGAAAAACTTGAAAAAGAGAATTCAATAAGGATTACAGCAATCCTGCATAGTGAACCATGTAGAACGGTGCCGGATTTAAGGGATCGTGTATAGACAATAACCCGCTTTTAAAACTATATTTTTTTGACTTTAGCCGGATTTTTTAAGGGTGTAATATAGTAGTTAAATTTTTAATTTTATAGGAGGATATATTCCTATACAGGATGTTGAAGCATTAAAAGGAGAACTTCTTAAGAATGTTGCAGATGATATTAAAAAGAAACTGTTGAGAAATAATACTATTTTTATTATTGATAGTAAAAAGAATAAGTTAAAGTTGAGAGACTTGAATGTCAATTCAAAAAATTAAAGGTTAATATGATTTAAATGCTGAAACATTTACGTTTATTGTTTCTGACATTCGTGATCTTCGTGTCCTCTCTTGGTAAAAATATTAATAATTCACCACGAAGTTAATGCAATAATTGAGAGAATTGTGTTAAATGTTATGCATTTCAATAAATCTTCATCGGTGCTCCTTCGGTGTTCTTTCGGTGGCGAAAAAAATTAATAAAGTAGCCACCGGGGAACCACCGAGAAGAGAACTGATTATGAATTTTGAATGTTGAATTTTGGATTAAAAATTA
>CAYLTM010000228.1:5209-5496 GCA_964386495.1 uncultured Leptospirales bacterium | reverse complement strand
CCTCTTTTGATGCCGATGTTTTTCGCCTCGTCAGACAAGGCGACAGCGCAGCCGTCGTTGTTGGACAAAATTACAATAGGTCTGCCGCAAAGATTTCTGTTGAAAACCCTTTCGCAGGAAACATAAAAATTATTGCAGTCAGCCAGTGCGATCATGGTCACTCGGCTTTATGTATAATATAGGAAACGACTCCCCATATTTCAAATCCGTTATCATCTGTGATTTTTATTTCCGGGTAATCATCGTTTTCTGGAACAAGACTGCACAATCCTTTTTTATTGAGAAAT
>CAYLTM010000228.1:4747-5192 GCA_964386495.1 uncultured Leptospirales bacterium | reverse complement strand
AACGGCTATCACAATTTTCCCGCTTACCGGTGTGATTGACCTGTCTATTACAAGAATATCCCCGGAATTTATGAACGCGTTTTTCATAGAATTTCCGGATACCTTGACGAAGTAGGTTGCTGCAGGTTTTTTAATAATGAGCTCGTTTAAATCCAAAGATTTTTCAATGTAGTCTTCTGCCGGAGAAGGGAAGCCCGCCGGAATACTCGTGCCAAGAATGGGAATTTTTATTTTAAATCGTTCACTTAAAGAAAGAATTTCCTGGATTTTCATAAGATACCTCTCGTATAGACACTATACGCGTGTATAGTGTCTATTGCAAGAAATATTTTAATTTTTTACATGTGGGATTACGCTGATTTTTCCGAATTAAGCTTATTGAAATATTTTTTCATTTTTTCTGCTTCTATTTTTCCGTATATCATAAATAGAAACGGGAACACAG
>CAYLTM010000228.1:3921-4737 GCA_964386495.1 uncultured Leptospirales bacterium | reverse complement strand
ATTTCATTATCGAAAAAATTTTAGAAGGAAATACCTCTTTGCTGTCGTTAATGATTCCTTTTAAAATTTCGTTGGCGACTTTTTTTGCTGTTTGTCGCGGCCAGGGCATGGGAGCGTTATTCTCAGAGGCATTTTTGAAAAAATTTGTAATAGTTGCAATAGGATATACCATTATTAATTTGTGATCCGGCGATGTTTCCCATCTTATGCAGTCTGCCCAGCCTTTTAACGCGGATTTTGTTGATGAATATAGTGTATAACCAGGTATCGCGAAAAAGCTCATAGCGCTAGCGGTAACCGCGAAGGAGAATGGGCGTTTAGCATTAATGACTCTTAGTTTATCAAACGAATAAATTGTAGAAAATACATTTGTATTGAATATTGAATTAATTTTTGAATAGTCAGCATCTTTGATGATTTCATAATACGCGAATCCCGCATTCGCTATATATATATCGATTGTTCCGAATTTTAAAAGAGCGTGTTCCAATAAATTATCAATATTTTCTTTTACCGAAATATCACAGGAATACTTTTCCATTTTTGAATCACTGATTGTTATTTTATCGATATTCCGGGCAACTGCCAGTATCCGAACATCATATTGCAAAAGTAACTGCAGCAGCTCAAGCCCAATACCTGACGATGCGCCTGTTAGTATAATATTTTTACCGTTAAGTTTCACTGATTCCCCCTGAGAATACTGAATATTTCTTCATTAGAAATGTTTTTGATATCTATCGTTTTGTTTCGTCCTGATAATCCCTTTAGAATATTTATTGAAGATTTCGGGATATGTAATGTCTCTGATAAGAG
>CAYLTM010000228.1:2378-3911 GCA_964386495.1 uncultured Leptospirales bacterium | reverse complement strand
TAGCTTTGCCGTCTACAGGCGGAGCGTTTATATACAGTTTCACCAGATTGTCTGATAAAACTGCTTTTCTTTGAGAGCTTTTCGGCTGAACCTTAACAGTAATAATTGCCATTTAGTTGTTTATTATTTTTCGTACTCATTGAAAAAAACATTCAATACTATTTCAATTTCGCCTTCACTAACATCAGCTTTATCTTTGTCCATTTTGTCTTTTATTTCGGTTTTTGTATATTTGGGATTACTTTTTTTCAACTCGATAATCTTTTCTACTTTTGAAGCTGAAATCGGATCTGCACTTCCGAAAAATCTGTCATTTTGAAATGATACAACTGCCGATCTTAATTTGTTAAGGTTATCGGAATTATTTTTTGATTCTTCACCCAGCACATTGTTGGCTTCTTCGAGTTTTTTTATAGCAGCTAAATTTTCAGCCTGCATCTTTTCAAATTTTTGTTCGAGTTGATCTATTTTCATTAGAAGAAATTCTGTGTCGCGTCTTTTCAAGAAAGACTGGGGATCCGTAATAGCTTCGGAAATTTTATCGCAGAGTGATTTCTCGTCTATGTATACCCCTGTTACCTTTAAAAACATGTTATTATTTTTTATTCGGAAATTATAATTGAGAGTATTGGTGTAATAACTAAACTGCATGCCTGAAATTAAATAAGTGTTGATGTCCAAATCGTTATATACGAAGGAAGCAGGTTTCAGGAAAACTGATAGACCGGTATCCGATGTAACAAATTTTAATTCCGCCACCTTGATGTTCTGAAGATTGTAAAATATATTTGTCATCTTAGCGATTTCAGCGGCATCAACTTCATCGATGTCTTTATCTTCGACATATATTACTCTGCCATTAGAATCTTTTAGAATTAAATATTTTGTGGAACTTGTATCTCCAGTCATTGCTGTTATTTTAAAGCCGTTCTGTTCCCAGTCGTATGAAAAAACCGCTGTCGAAGAAAGATTGAAGATTACAGATAAAAGTATTAACAATAATAATTTTTTCATAATAATACCTATTTAAGTTTAATCATAATTTTGTCAAACGGAAGGATTATTTCGCCCGCGGCAACTTCGGTTAAAACACCGTAGATTCCGTTTTTTGTTTTGCTGAATTTTAAAGCTCCGACATATTGATCGTTCCTGAAAATAAATGCCGAATCACCATCATTAACTGGTATGGTCTTCTGTAAGTATAAACCCATTTTCTTTTTATTTCGAGGATCAAGAATAAGTCCATTTTCGGTTTCTTTTTTAAGAAGATAATCGTATGAATAAACAAAACTTTCCATTTTTTCATTTTTAGAATCAATCGTTTTAACAAGCGAAAGCACTATACCGTCATAATTTTTTATTGCCGTTACAGTAGCCTGCTTATTATGCATCAGTGTTCGTGGAATCGAATTTGTATACGGCACTTCCTGTAATTTATCAAGTAGATGAACATCTCTTCTAACATTTTCCCTTATTTTTGCGATTGTCTGTTTACTTGCAGCATTTTCTTTAACGAGATTATCCTCAATACCA
>CAYLTM010000228.1:795-2368 GCA_964386495.1 uncultured Leptospirales bacterium | reverse complement strand
TTTTTAACAAGGGAATAGATCATCATTTTAGTTTCAGAATCTGTAAAAATAGGATTGTATGAAAAAACAAGATCTTGCCTTTCCTTCTTGAAACGTTCCGTAACCTTGTTGATTTTATATTCATAAAATTCACGGAATCTCTGCATTTCAATACTGTTTAACTGGTCTGAACTGCCCAGAATGGCCTTTAACGAACTGCTTCCAAGCTTGTCATTATTCGCCTTAATTTCTTGTTCAATTTTTTTAATATCATTGTTAACTTTCGCTATTTTTGATTGATACTTGATTTTCGTTTTTTCAATACCCGCGTCACGTATTGCAGCTATTTCTTTAAGTTTGATATCGCGTTCATCTTCAGGGATATCCTTTGCGATATAACTATCCTTTAAGGTAATGTAATCCTGATCGATCTTATCAAGTTCCATTTCGAAGTCCATATTCAGGTCAAGAAGATCCCTTCGATTTTTATCGAGAGCTGTTTGAAGCTTTTTTGTTTCCGTAATAACGTCAACCAGCTTAGTGTCTTCGAAACTACTGATATCGATTTTGAGTTCCTTTCCCTCTTTCTGCAGTTTCGCGGTAAACAGAAAGGCGGAAATTGCAACGACAGCAGAAAAAATAAAGACCGTTAAATAAGATACCAGACTAATGTTTTTACCGCTTTTCGTGTACTCTTCGTCAAGAGAATACATCGAATCTCTTGTTTCCGGATCAAAAAATGATTCCGGTAAAAATTGTGCTTTAGATTTCTCGATTAAGCTTTTTATTTGCTCGTCATTGCCCATATTCCTCTCCAGTTTTTCGGAGCTTTTTTCGCAGCAGTCCTTTCTTTAAAAACTTCCGCCATAGGAAGCTTACATTTAGAAAATTCAGGGAATGCTTTAGTCCAGTTACCCGAATAATAATTTTTTAGAGCGCCTTCATATATTTTCAATTCACGACGCAGTTCACCGTTATAATCACTTTTTAAAATCGGCCAGAAGATTTTCTTTCCCTCTGTTTTGCCCTTTACTTGAACCATATCTAATTCTACAAATACTATTTCACTGTTATTAGTATTTTGTTCAATGTCGTTTTTAATATATTCAGAACAGATTACAGGCACTTTGTAAATCCTTGTTAATCCTTCAAGTCTAGATGATGCGTTTACATTGTCGCCGATTACCGTATTGGTCATTCGGACATAGGAACCGATATTGCCGTAGAACACTTCACCGCCGTCGATACCAACACCGACTTCAATAAGAACAGCTTTATAGACCTTTTCTTCAGCGGGGGTTAACGCACCTTTTTTATCGACATAGTCATCTTTTTTTCTGGTCATTTCTTCACGAAGATTATAAGCGACCTTATGTATTTCGTAAGCCGCGTACACAGCGGAAAGCGATTTATTTTTCTTTGAGTAATCGCTCATTGTTCCGAACATAGCGAGTAGGGCATCACCAATAATTGATCCGATAGTTCCGTCATATTTTACTATTTCCCTGATAGCTCTGTCGTAGTGCATATTAATAAGCTTGATAATATCTGTACCAAGAGTTTCAGTTATATTGGTAAATCCTTTAATATCGGA
>CAYLTM010000228.1:0-785 GCA_964386495.1 uncultured Leptospirales bacterium | reverse complement strand
TAGCCAGTTCTTTTTGGCTGCCTTCAAGCCGGATATCTTTTTCGCGGTATGCTTGATAAGCGATATCCTGATTTGTGAATTTCTTGAATATGTTAAGCAGGGTGTCAATAGTGCTCGATAGTGAGTTAAAAGCCATACCCATATAAGTGATATCATCATTAGGAGCTTTTGAAAGGTCAATCAATGATAACTGTTGGGTTTTAACCATCTCCATGATTCCATTGGAAATAACACCAATATAGCGGAGCATATAGCCGATAACAAAGATTCCTACTATCGTAGACATTACAGATATTAAACCTATAATACTGCTGACTCGCTTGAAAATCACCCACGATTCTTCCGTAAATTCCTTATACTCTTCAGCCCTGAACAAAAACATGTCCCACTTGGAACTATATTTGTAAATACCAAAATATTCCTGTCCACCAAGATTGAGCGTTAAAAACCCATGATCCATGTTTTCGGTAAAATCTTTATTAATTTTTTCAATGACAGGTCCGCCGATTTCCATCCAGTTATTCGGAGTCTTGGACGCATTAATAATTATAGCACCTTTTTTATCAAACGCTATGAATATCGCTTTGCTGCTCTTTAACTCATACATCGCCTTATTTTTTATATTAACAAAAGCGTTTTCCTTATCATTTGTGTAAGAAAATATTTCATGCTGCGTTGCTGTAAAAGCAAGGATGTCCTTCAAATCTTTAGCAAGCAGTTCCTTCATAAGTTTTATCTGATGAGACCGGTTATAAATTAGATTAATGTAGTTCGTTATGAAATTA
>CAYLTM010000227.1:4215-5543 GCA_964386495.1 uncultured Leptospirales bacterium | reverse complement strand
AAGCGCCGCACTTCGGGCATATTTTAGGATAGCACAAAGTAAGAATAGTTTTAGTGATAGAAGTATAATACCCAAAGTTAACCCCAGGGAATTTAGCGTTATATTTTGATTTAGCATTTGACCCAGTTTTGTCAAGTTTGTGGGGTAAGTGAGGAAGGGATATGTTGGAATGCTTGCCGCTATACCATTTTTCGTGCTGGGGCTTTTTAAAATCAACAGGAAAATAATTCTCATTATTACTTCGATTATACTACTATTTTTTTTATTGCTTACGAATCAGCCGGTTTCATTGCTGAGGGCATGTCTGATGTTTTGGATATACACATTTCTATATATATTCAATTTTGATAAAATTGGTTTAAACACACTATTTCTATCAGGATTCATAATATTGTTGTTAAGCCCGTATGAACTTTTTTCTCTGGGATTTATTCTGTCTTTCGGTGCTACTCTAGGAATCATGATGTTTCTTAAAGAATTTCAATCGATCATTCCAGGCACTGTTCCATTTATTCGGGACTCAATAGCAATAACTTTATCCGCACAGGTATTCGTTATGCCATTCATCGCGGTCATGCTCAATGAAATTAATTTCACAGGACTGCTGACAAATATTGCTGCAGTTCCAGCTACCGCGGTATTAATCACTTTAACATTAATCGCACAAATAATTTCATTATTCAGTGAATACATTTCTTTGCCGTTTATCCGCTTGTCAGAAATTATTGTCGATTATGGATTTTCATTCATTGGTAAAATGTCGCAGTTAAAAGGGCATTTCAATATTGGAGATATCAAAATTCTAATATTACCTTATTTGCTCTTTATTTCTGTTTTATTAATAAGGAATAAATATAAATACTTAAAATCGGCTATACTATTATTATCCCTCAGCTTTATGTTTTATTCACAATATGGGAATTCTGCCGCCTTTAACAAAGAATTTTTCATAATAAACGATAGATTGGTAATTCTTAATGATGATTATAATTATATAATAATCGGGAATATTGGAAAAAATGATACAGCAAAGATTATGAAAATCATTGATAGATATGATTATCAAAGTATTTCTATTATTATTGTGCCATCTAAAAAGAATTCGATAAAATTATGCAGACCATTAATTAAAAAATACAAAATTGACACGATTACAATATTCAATAATTTCTCTAAAAACTACAAAATCAAGAAAACTGATAAATTACTTCAGCAGGAGAATATTACTTTTACTATTAATAATATTGACAAAATAATTATTCAAAATCAATGTGCTGTATCTTTAGTTGCGTTATGTGTTGAATCATTACATAAAAGTAATGTTTTGC
>CAYLTM010000227.1:0-4205 GCA_964386495.1 uncultured Leptospirales bacterium | reverse complement strand
GATATTTAATCATAGATAATCAGGGTAATAAAAATGGAATTCAACATCAATAAATTTGACCAGGCCGCGTATAAAAAAGAACTGATTAAAGCTCTGAATGAAAACAACAAAGTGGATTTAAGTTTCTCATATCCAAACAAAAAAATATTTTCGTCCATTTACGGATTAATGTCATTAACTCTCGGTAATAAAGATATAGTTTTTATTTTTGAAAGCATAGTAACAGTTCTGCGTGAAGCGATAATTAACGCGATTAAAGCAAATGCTAAAAGACTGTATTTTGAAACATCAAATCAGGATATTACTAATCCTGAAGTATATTCCAGAGTTATGAAAAATTTTCGTGAAGAAATCATTGGAGATCTTACTGTAGTTGAAGAACAAATTATGAAAAGCCCGTATGTGATTGACTTTTCCATCGAGCAGACTAGTGACGCTATATCTGTCGTAGTATCAAACAATGTTCCTATGCTTAAAGAAGAGGAAGAGCGTATTGCCATGAGAATTGCAAATGCTGTAAAGTTTAAAGACTTTTCTGAAGCTTATGAAACTATGTATGATGAAACAGAAGGTGCGGGTCTTGGATTAATACTTACCATTTTCCTCTTAAAAAACATTGGAGTACCTACCGCTAATTTTAATATCGGTGTCGATGGCAACAAAACACGGTTTTCTGTAAAAATCCCATTTCAGTTAAAACCTAATGAATTAACAACTGAAGTAAAAGAACAGATTCTTAAAGAAATTCATGTGCTGCCGACTTTTCCTCAGAATGTTGTTGAACTGCAATTGCTGGCGGAAAATCCGAATTCTGAAATTAGTGTGTTGGCTGAAAAAATTCATAGGGATCCATCGTTATCAGCGGATATTCTTAAAATGGCAAACTCTGCCGGATTTGTAGCTATGAGAAAAATTGAAACAATCAATGATGCTTTGATGCGGATAGGTCTTGTGAATTTAAAGTATATGCTCATTGCGGCTAGTTCAAAAAAGATTCTTGATCAGCGATACAAAAAATTTGAACAGATTTGGAATCACTGCTTAAAAGCCGCTTTCTACGGCAGACAGATTGCTATATTGACTAACAATAAAAAAATTGTTGAGAAAGCCTTTATTTCCTCGCTTCTGCATGATATTGGAAAAATTGTACTTTTATCTGTAGATTTATCTTTAACAAATTGGATAGCCGATTTTGTGAAACAGCATGGTATCCGTTCTACTACGATTCTAGAAGAAGTGTCTCTTGGAATCAGTCACGCATCAATTGGAAAACTAATTGCTGAGCGGTGGAATTTTGCAGATTTCATAACAAGTTGTATAGCATATCACCATTCGCCTTATCAGGCACCTGAAGAGTTTAAAGATCTTATCTACATTACATATTTAGCGAATCTTTTTTGCGGTATTGAGGCACGGCGTTATGAGTATTCCTACATCGATCCTAATGTTATACAGTTTCTGAACTTTAAAGATGAAAACGACGCGATGGAACTTCATAAAAAGTTAATAGAAATGCATAAAACTCTTGCATAGTTACGCTGGTCATTAAGTGCACTATGAATTATATCAGTCTAAAAACGGACAGCCTTATCTTGGATTAATTCAAGATGACGGGAAAACTGTCCGTCTTCATTCCGCTTATGACCCATCAACGGAAACGGCAAAAACTGTGGAAACCTTTTCTGCCGGAAGATCAAACTACATAATTGCGGCTGGTCTTGCACTTGGTTACCATATCAAATATCTATCTGAAAAATATCCAGCTCATAAAATTATTGTCATCGAAAAGGATTCTGCGGTTGTTGATATTTGCCGGAAGACAAATATCACTGGACAATTAAAATTTGATATCATTCAAAATATTTCAGACATGACAAAGGTTCTTGATAAAATTGATCCAGTATCATTCATTGGAATCGCGAAGTATTATCATCGTTCATCATACGCGTTATATCCAGATTTTTATGACATGATTATTAACGATGCAAATAAGTACATCAGTTCAAAAATGAGCGATCTTTTGACACGTTTTGAATTCGAAGAGAAATGGGTAAAAAATATCATAAAGAATCTACAGGTGTTAAATAGAACAAAACCCGCGAAGTCATATTTTAACCGCTTCCGTGGAATTCCGGGAATCATTGTCTCCGCCGGACCATCGCTGCGCAAAAACGTGAAGTTTCTTGAACAAATGAAGGATAAAGCCGTAATCGCGTCAGTCGATACAGCATTTCCGGTACTTCATAAGTATAAAATCCATCCGCATTTCGTAATGGTGCTGGACGCTCAGAAATACAGTATTAAACACTTTCTTGGAACAGATACGTCAGAAACTATATTGCTGGCGGACATGGTAAGCTGCCCTTCTGTTTTGCAGCAGTACAAGGGTCTAAAACTGGTCAGTACCACAACAAAAATATTTTTTGATGAAGATGATAATTCATATAGAGAAACTACACCTTTTATGGAATGGATTGAAAAACACATCGAACCAATCGGGGATATTCAATCTGGCGGTTCGGTCGCCACAAGCCTATTTGATTTCCTGCTAAACCTTGGCTGCTCGCCGATAATACTTATCGGGCAGGATCTCGCGTATACCGGGCGGGAGATACACTCTTCTGGAACATATCATAACGACGACTGGCTTCCTTCAACAACACGTTTTTTAAATTTGGATACCATTAACCAGAAAGTCATTCGTAAAAGAAAAATTAAGTATGTTGATTCTTATGGACATAATGGAAAAGTCATTTCTGATTTTGTTCTTAATCTCTATAGGGAATGGTTTGAGGATTCTATATCCAAAGTACCGTTCAAAGTAATTAACTCGACTGAAGGAGGTGCGTATATTAATGGTGCGGTAGAACAATCATTAGAAAGTCTAGTGAAAATGCGTAATGTAAATGTTATAAATACCCTTGAAAAAATTGATTCAGCCTCTTCAAATATTGATACCGCCTTAATTAATGAAAAACTTAAAATAGCTCTTGAAAAAATTTCATTGATAAAAAATTCAATCATTTCAAACACTTACAATAACTACGACGATTTGAATAAAATTATTTCTGATGATTGTATTGCCTCATTTTATAGAGTGTTTATAAAAAAAACTATGTCGAAAATTCTTAGAAATCCGGAAATTGCAGATGATAAAAAATATCAGATGCTGAAGGATGATATTCTGAGAAGTTCCAGTGAGCTGGAATTATTAATTAAAGAAAGTTTGGAAAAGTTAAAATGAATAATGACACATTGTCCAGAATTATATGCGAAGAACTTAATTTGCGGGCTTACACAGTTACCACTAAAAACGCGGTATCGTCGATACTGGCTGTTCATGAGACTACGCCAAACGCTTCAGTCGCTCTCGGTCGTTCAATAAACGCGGCACTTCTGCTTGGTGCGTCCTTGCTTAAACCTGACTCAGCTCAGTCGTTGACATTCCGTATCGACGGCAGCGGACCATTAAAGGGGTTGACTGTACAGTGTGACGCGAAGGGAAACGTTAGGGCGAATGTCGTAAACCCGATTGCGGATATAACAGATGATATCGGCGAGATATCCTTCGGTAAAGCAATTGGTGCCGGTGTGATTACCGTTTCTAAATATATCAGTGAGAAGGAACCATACACGTCGGTCAGTCCCCTTGTATACGGAGAGGTTGCTAAAGATACCGCCTATTACTTAACTATGTCTGAGCAGATACCTTCGGCTTTAATACTTGCTTTAAAACTGGATAATTCAGGGAAGGTACTGTCTTCCGGCGGGATACTTATTCAAACATTGCCTGATACACCGGAAGAGACAATTGCTGCGATTGAAAAAAACATTTCCAGTATGCCGAAATCTCTATCTGAGTTGCTGGCTGATGGCGGTGATATTCATTTTATACTGTCTGAACTTTTCAATAGAAAAAAACTGGATATTCTGAGTTCAACCGATATTACTCATAACTGCCGATGCAGTAAAGAAACAATAGAAAAAGTGCTGCATTCCCTGAAAGCAGAGGATCTTGAAAAAATGATTCTTGAAGATAAAGGTGCTGAAGTAGTATGTTCATTCTGCAATAAAAAGTATCAGTTTTCTGTTCAGAATTTAGATGATATGATGAAACGTGTCTGATTATGCAAATTCAGATTCCCAGTATTGGGTGTGAATTAATTTTCGGGTAAAAAAAGCTATTAATTTAAGGATGGGTATTT
>CAYLTM010000226.1:3191-5548 GCA_964386495.1 uncultured Leptospirales bacterium | reverse complement strand
TTAATTTTAATACCCGAAAAATATTTCAACTTCCTTGTGAAGGAAGTAATCAAAATATAGTGTTTGACATTTTATCAATCAAGCACATATTGCGGTTAATAGTGTAGTCTATTTACACATCATTATGAGCGTCGCAAATAATTGTTTTTTCAAATATTTTAGCTCACAAAGAATAACGGAAATAATTATTTTTAATTTTTTAGAGGTTACCTTATATCGACTGTCTGATTAATGAAAACCGAGGGAATAAATATGAAAAAACTTTCAAAAGTGATCGGCGTAAATGAAGAAAAATGCGTATCCTGTCATGCCTGCGTTTCTGCGTGTCCAGTAAAATACTGCAATGACGCATCAACAGTCAAAATCAAAATAAACGAAAACCTATGCATAGGCTGCGGTCAATGCATCAAGGCCTGTACACATGACGCACGTTTTGGTATTGACGATATCGAAAATTTTATTTATGCTATCAGCAGAAAATTTAAAATGGCAGCGGTAATAGCCCCAGCGATTGCGTCAAACTTTCCAGACAGGTATCTGAATTTTAATGGCTGGTTAAAGAGTATTGGTATAAATGGAATCTTTGATGTAAGTTTTGGTGCGGAGCTGACTGTAAAATCCTATATAGAACATATAAAAAATAGTAACCCTAAAACAGTTATTGCACAGCCATGCCCGGCAATAGTCACCTACTGTGAAATCTATCAGCCGGAGCTTTTGAATTATCTTGCTCCAGCAGACAGTCCCATGATGCATACAATAAGAATGATCCGCGAGTATTACCCTGAATACCGCGATTATCTTTTTGTGGTGATTTCGCCATGTTACGCGAAAAAACGTGAATTCGAAGAACTGGATCTTTCTGACAGCATCCTTAATGTAACATACCAGTCGCTTGATAAATATTTTAAAGATAACGGCATTCACCTTGATGATTATAAACCCGTGGACTTTACAAATCCGCCAGCCGAAAGAGCTGTTCTGTTTTCTACGCCAGGGGGTTTAATGGAAACGGCTGAAAGAGAAATTCCCGGAATCCACGAAAACATAAGAAAAATAGAAGGCCCTGAAATAATATATGACTATCTTGATGAACTTCCAGAATCAATAAAAAATGGATATGCCCCATTACTTATTGATTGCTTAAACTGCGAAAAAGGCTGTAACGGTGGAACAGGGACATTGAACATCGACGATTCTCCGGATAAAATAGAATACTTCATACAAGTCCGCAATAAAGAAATGCAGAAAAAATACAAAACAAGCGGGAAACTGGGAAAACATAAGCTTCATAAAACAATTAATTCATTCTGGAAACCTGGTATCTATGGAAGAAACTATGTAAATTTAAGTTCTAATAACAATATAAAAACTCCATCAGACAGAGAACTAGCTGGAATATATTCAAGTATGCAGAAATTCAAAGAAGAGGATTTCTACAACTGCAACTCATGCGGATACGGCTCATGCAAGGGAATGGCTAAGGCGATATACAACAAATTGAATAGACCGGATAATTGCCATTTTTTCAAACAAACTATTGTATCGTCACACATAAAAGAAATTTCCGATACAGCCGTTACTAATGCCGACAAATCCAGAAGTTCTTTGTCAGCTACAGTTTCAGCAAAAAAAATCGCTGATGACGGTGCTGGAATAGTTAGAGAGGCTATTGTCTCAATGGATGAAGTAAGCCGTTCAGCGACAGAAATTTCTAAAATTACAGAAATAATAAACGACATTGCTTATCAGACAAATCTTCTCGCACTTAATGCGTCCATCGAAGCAGCACGAGCCGGAGATCATGGGAAAAGCTTCGCTGTAGTAGCGAGTGAAGTCCGTAAACTTGCAGAGCGCTCCGGCGAAGCTGTGAAGCAGATCGATTCATTAATAAAAAATACAATCACCAATATAGGAACAGGTAATAAATTGACGATTAAAAGCGGAGAAGCCCTGATAAATATTCAATCGGCTATTACTGACATTACGGGACTTCTTCAAGATATTGCTGATGGTACTGAAAAACAAAAGGATAATATAAACTCAATAGAAAAATCACTTAATTAGATTTCTATTATACCTATCAGAAAGTGGTTTCCCACAAATATTTCCGCCTCCGCCCGCCGCTGGCGGGCGGAGAGCTGTAATTATTATGTATAACCATTATCTATAAGTATATAATAAAAATAATTGAAAAGTTCACTCAGAATCAGAGCTACTGATGTTGAATTTTATTTCCTCGATAATTCCTTCCCAGTAAACATAATCGCCTTCAGGAAGATTCCAGCACGCACTGATCTTTTCGGGAAATTTCATTCCGTTTTTTTCGACATAATCACTAGCACTCGCCGACCATT
>CAYLTM010000226.1:467-3181 GCA_964386495.1 uncultured Leptospirales bacterium | reverse complement strand
TCCGCGAAAATATATCCAGGAACCAGCACAGTTTCGGCAAAAACAGTTATTAAAGCCGACACCGAGACCTCCGCGCCTTTGACATCAAAAAGTTTAATGATCTTCGCTAGTCGTCCATACATGTTGCCACGCCCCATACTATAAAGATCGCGGACATCCATCGATATAATACCGCCCATAACTCCATGCATAAACGCGATTCGCATCGGCTGAGGTACAGAATTGAACTGAAGAGTATCAAGCGCGGTCCATTCAGCATCGGGCTTCAGCTTTATCGCGCTTTTACGCCAGAGGACTTCCGCGTTGATGACTTTTGGTTTTCCTATAAAACCGCAGTACCGTATATACCTTTTTAGAGGTTCAGGTAAATTCGCGATGTCCTCATTTTTCAAAATATCCCCGTTTATTAGATCGCTGTAACGCGCGATTTCTTCACTTTTCTCTTTTTCATACAAATCGCGCGGCATGGTACAGGATGACATAATAGCTGCAAGCGACAGTATTGTTAATGCGATATATAAATTATTCATGATATTTAGATTTTTCATATACTTCTCCAGAATTAATTTCTATTAAATAATCACATCCTATAGTTATTCACCAGGCGTTTTTTGAAATTACTAAATTGCTCATTAAATTGCTCTGACACCATTATTTCATGAGCAGCGGATATGTTTCAACTACCCATTTTGAAACCAGAGCCCAGTCGCGGAAGTCACCCTCCTTCGAACCGATCATTTTAATTATCATTTTGTGAAAAAATGATAAACGTGATGAATCCAGTTTGCCCGGAAAACGCCCTTCAGCTGCCGGCTCAACTAGACTCCTTTGTTTTGCAAGATACCCTGACACTTCAGATTGTTTTTCCGGTGTATTTTCCTTAACGGATAGACAAAGGAAGAAATAAGCGGTATTAACATTTTTAAGGTCGGTTTGAAATTTTTCAACAAAAGCTGTAGATTCTTTATGCCACTGACCCATATATATCGGACCGCCTACTATGACAGCTTTATAACCGCTGATGCTCTTTACTTCCGCTGCAGTAATCACATCCGCATGAGCGCCAAGCTTCTCTAATTCTTTACCAATATAAATTGCTGTTTCTTCCGTTGACCCGGCTTTAGTGGAATATACCACCAGAATTTTACTATTCATAACTTCTCCTGAATTGCTATTTTGTTCACCAAAAACTGATGAAATAATCGATAAAAACATAATCACAAAAACAGAAATCACCTTTTTCATTTTAATTACCTCCAAATTATTTTTTAATATAACGCGCAGAAGGCAAGATATGTTTACCACTAATAATAATCTTAATAAGCTGTGAAACTGTCGCAACTATCAGATCCCGCAGCTCATAACTGTCATTAATGAAACCCCGCCCATTTATATAACGTGCCATTTGCCCGTGAATATAATTATGCACAACATCTCCGATGCCATTGAATATTTCAATGTCTCGAACATCCGGATAAACCTCACCCAGAAACTCGCAGAACTTAGCTCTGGGTGCAATTATTATCTTTTTCGTTTTCGCCGGCATTTTACCATTGAGTTCATCAAACCAGACAAGACTATACCAGCCGGGATTATTCAGATAAAAGGTTATCAGTTCATATATAAATACTTCCAGCTTCTGCTCGCCCGAAGACTCCATATCAACTTTACTCATAACAGTATCGATCATCGTCAGAAGAACTACTTCCAGCACATCCCAAAGCATTTCATCGACAGAGTGATAGTAATTATAAATGTTAGGATGAGAACAGCCAAGCCTGCCCGCAATATCTCGAATGGTCATATTTCTGCTGCCGTTTTTTTCTTTTATAAGAGCTGCCGCAGCAGAAATAATTTGTTTCTTATCTATGTTTTTTGACATGTTTTCCCCATTACCACCATTCATTACCAGTGGTAATTACCATCGGTAATTTATCGAAAATATTGTCAAATTATTAATTGTAATTGACAAATAAAAACTGACACTTTTTAATACATTCATGAAAAATAAAAAACATAATCGGGGTATCATTATGAAAACTATGATCATGATTCTTTCAATGCTGATTATCTTTTCTGCAAACTGCAAAAAATCCGACAATGCCACAGAACAAATCTCTAACGAACAAAACGCTGCTGAACAAAGTCAACCGGCACAGGGAACTGATTCTAACACAATTACATTAACAACTCTTGATTGGGAACCTTACATTGGCGAAACAATGGAAAATAAAGGGTATGTGTATCAAATTATTGTTGAAGCTTATAAAAAAGCCGGAAAAAACGTTAAAATCTATTTCTATCCTTGGGCACGAACTGTAAAATTATCTGAAGACGGTGCGGTTGATGGTCACTTTCCAGAATACTATGACGAAGGAAGACTTGAAGGCTGGGTATTTTCTGAAAAGTTCCCAGGAGGACCAGTTGGCTTATATAAAAGAAATAAGGATCCTATTAAGTACGGAACAGATCCAGCCAAGAACCAGCAAGGTGCGTTAAAATCTCTTGCAAAATACAGATTCGGCGCTGTAAGGGATTACATAAACACCAAGGACTTTGACTTGGCTTGCGGATTAAATATTCCGGCAAACCTGGCTGAGGCAGATAAACAAAAACTTTTGTCACAAAAGTATCTTAATATTGAACTAGCTTCCAGCGATGAAGAAAATCTAAAAAAACTTTTCGGAAATCGTGTAGATCTAATATTTATCGAC
>CAYLTM010000226.1:0-457 GCA_964386495.1 uncultured Leptospirales bacterium | reverse complement strand
TGGATCCACCTCTTGAAGACAAGCCGCTCTATGTGTGTTTTTCTAAAAAAGCTAAAAATTATCAGGAAAAATGTGATTTATTTAATGAGGGTCTTGCTAAAATGAAAGCAGATGGATCTTTAAAAGAGATCATGATTAAAAACGGTTTCTAAAACTATAAATTTGCATGAAGTGAGCATTACGTATGTTCACTTCATGTAAAATTATTATACAGTAAACAGCTTAACTGGCTTAGTTCTACCTTTTACTGTTACTTCTCCCACTTCTGAAAATTTCAATAAATTTCGTATCGAGTCAAGCTGCTCAGCAAAGTCCCATGAAAAAAGAAGTTCTTTACCGGTTTCCTTGCATTGTGATTCTATTCTGCTTGCGAGGTTAACACTGTCTCCGATGACAGTATACTCAAGCCTATCCTGCGAACCAATATTCCCGGTAATAGCCTCACCATAATGAATAC
>CAYLTM010000225.1:979-5593 GCA_964386495.1 uncultured Leptospirales bacterium | reverse complement strand
AAATACCCATCCTTAAATTAATAGCTTTTTTTACCCGAAAATTAATTCACACCCATACTAAATAATTTACAGCCTCTCCTTTTTTTACTAGACGAAATTTCCATAAAAAAGCATAGTCGAATCGTTAAAATGATATTCTAACAGATAAAAATTTTCAGGAGGTCTCTTGTGAAAAAAGTAATTTCACTATTTACTATGGCATGTATAATTACTGGCTCAGCGTTATTAATAAGCTGTGACGAAATTCTAGGACTTGTTTTGGAAGAGGAAGCTGCTACAGAAGCATCTCGAGTTCCTGATGAAGATTATACAGGTACGCGTGAAGGACTATTTACCGGAAAGTTTAGTTCGAGACAAATTCATGATGTCCAGAGAGAGCCTATCTATCCAGTTGCCGGAAAAAAGTTTACATTATATGATTTCAAAGGTATCTTTGATTCATCAATTTCTAATGGTAACCAGGATGCGATAAATAATAAAAAATTTGTCAATTGGGGAACTAAAGATGATCGTTATGTAATGTTTAATTATGTGGGTACATATTCAACATATTCTGGAAAAACCCCGGATAACGCGAAAGATGCAAAAGAAGAATACTGTGCTGGTGGTGATCCGGTAATATTGTCGATGAAACTTTATGAAGCGGATGGAACATTTGTAAAATCAATTTCAAAATATGGTTTTGTTTGGGGAATTGGAAAATCCGGTTTTATGTTTACGGCTTATGACAATGGTAATGATCTTGGTTCATTTACCAGCACACAGGAAGGATTTGAAAACGGTGATACCCGTGATCTATCATATGTCCCGACTAGGGGGCTTGTTACTAATCGTGGTGATCTCGACAGTTTTGGAGATGTTCGGGATACTCCCATTAGATAGTTTTCAGCGGTATGAACCGAAAAGCTAAAGGTTCGGTTCATTCTACTAAAACATGAAAATTGCAACAATTGTGTTTTTTAATAGACCTTCGGAATCATCAGGTATTATTAAGTATCCGTCGGCTTTGCTTAGAACACTGACTAATCCCGACGGTGAATAAATTGGATGAGCCGCAACTGTGCCAGATTTAGTGTCTGTTCGTAATGCTACCAGTTGATAGGAAGTTTTCCCCGGTGACGAATGGACATTTTCTGAAATACTAGTCTGAACGGTTTTACGCTGAAACATTGAGCCTAAAAGTTTGTAGTACAACGGTTCGACGCAGGCGATGAAAGTAAATACCGCTGACAGCGGATGACCCGGCAGCCCGAAAACGGCTTTGCCTGAACACTCGCCCGCGATGAATGGTTTTCCGGGTTTCATGGAAATCCCATTAACAAAGACACCCTTTCCCGGCAGAGAGTTAATAGCTTCAATTGTGTAATCCTTCACGCCGACAGAACTTCCCCCGCTGATTAAAACAATGTCTGATGTTTCTACAGCATTTCTCAAAACTGATTTAATGTCTTCAAGGTCATCCTTTGCTCTTGCGCTGAAGTTAATAATCCCGCCAATACTTGTTATCATTGCTGATAATGTTTCACTGTTTATATCAAAAATTTTCCCGTCAGGCAATGCGGATTCTTGTAAATCGATGTAGGGGTTTTCATTGGTATCACAGAGTTCATCGCCGGTAGATATTACAGCGAACGAAATATTTTTAAACACAGTTATATGATTGATTCCTCCAGCGGCAAGACAAGCAATATCAAAAGGGGTGATTCTTTTTCCCTTGGAAAGCAGCTTGTGTCCGGCAAGAAAATCATCACCCCTGAAAATAATATTTTCACCGTAAACAACCGGTTTTGTAATGATTAACTCGGTATTGTTGAGGACTTCTGTGTATTCAATCATCACAACGCTGTCCGCGCCATTAGGCAAAACGCCGCCGGTTGGTATGTAAATGCAATAGCCGCTATGAATTTCATGTTCCACAGCATAACCCATTTCTACAGAACCCGAAATTTTGAACATAACCGGATTGTTATCAGACGCGCCGGTTGTATCTGTATGGATTACAGCATAACCGTCAACAGTAGATCTGTTGAATGGCGGATTGTCAATTTTTGAAATAGCATCGAGAGCAGAAAATCTATTTAAAGAATTTTTCAGTGCAACAGTTTCTGTGAAAACCTTCAATGATGAAAAAGTTTGATAAATGATTTTATTAGCCTGGTTCACCGATTGTACGTTAAAAAATTCCATATAACGCCTACATGCATTCCATTTCTTCGATTATAACAGGTTCAATTGCCGGCTTTTTGATTACGCTCTTATTCTTCCAGTTGCCCCGCTGGTACCCATGAAGGTTGACAGATAAGCGGACAGCGGCACGCGGATGACCCATAGTGATAAAAGAGTCACAAACATTGGAACGATAGTGTCGCCCGCACCGCGTAGAGCTCCGTTGAAAATAAACATAGTAGAAAACGCGACATAAAATGGAGCGACTATATAAAAATAATCTACACCAATAGCAATAACTGTTGGATCATTTGTGAAAATTTTTAAAAGATATTTTCCTGTGAAAATAATTGTGAAGGACAATACAGTTGATATTATTAGTGAAAAAACAAGTCCTGAGCGAACGCCCGTCTTTATTCTGTCAATTTTACCTGCGCCAATGTTCTGCCCAACAAAAGTAGACATTGCCATGGAAAGATTCATGGCAGGCATCATGGCGAAGGAATCTATCCGGCCGGCAACAGTAAACGCCGCTATAGCATCGGTGCCGAAATTATTAACTATACGCATAAGAGCCATCATTCCAGCGGCGACTAGCATCTGCTGAACACCGGAAGGCAAACCTATTTTTATGCTTCGCAAAAATATTTTTTTTGAAAAACGCAATTTGAAATAGTTTACTCTGAAAAGGTGATTTTTTTTATGCAGATATATAATCCCCAGTATGAAAGAAATTCCCTGCGATATAACTGTAGCTAACGCGACACCCCAGACACCCCATCCGAAAAGTATAACAAACGCAAGGTCGAGAAAAATATTTGTAATTGTTGAAATAATCAGCAGGTATAAAGGAGTTTTTGAATCGCCTAAACCACGGAGTATCGCGCTTATTGAGTTATATCCGAAAAGAAAGATTAATCCATAAAACATAATGTTTATATACAACAGCGCGGATTCTAAAATTTCTTCGGGAGTCTTTAGAATGACTAATATATATCTGTTAAGAAAGATACCCGACACTGATGCGATAATCGATGTGATAAATAAAAATATGTATGCCGTCTCAATGGTCAGCTTGACATTCTCGTAATCCTTCGCACCATAAAATTGGGATATCATAACAGTGATGCCCATTGTCGCTCCCATAATCAGAGCGATTAGAAAAAACATAATTGGAAAACTCGCACCGACCGCGGCTAGAGCTTCCTTCCCGATGAATTGTCCGACGATTGCGGAATCGGTGATATTGTAAAACTGCTGAAAAACGTTGCCGATAAGCATAGGTATTGTGAACAGTATAATATTTTTTACAGGACTGTTTTTTGTCATGTCTATCATAAATTGGGTACCTGTAAATTTTGTGATCCCGCGCATTCCGCGGTGTTATTATTTAAGACATCAAGACCGTGAAGAACACTCTTCATGATATATTCAAGAATCTCGCTAACAGCCTTCGGGCTTCCGGGCAGATTAATTATCAGTGAATTATTTCTAATTCCGGATATGCCTCTCGACAGCATCGCGTTTGAAGTTTTTTGCAGGCTGAAAAATGTTATCGCGCGGCTGATGCCTTCAGCTTGACGGGTGAGTGCCCTGGCGGTTGCTTCGGGTGTTACATCGCGTTTGGAAAAACCTGTACCGCCCGAAGTGAAAACTATATCGCAGTTAACATCATCGCAGAGTTTGATAATGGCATTATATAAAAGATCTTCTTCATCCGGGGTGATTATTTTTTCCGCGACAGAAATTCCGAATTTATGAAGTATACTTTCAATAACCGGAATTGTACTGTCCGGTCGTTCCCCGGAGGATGCCTTGTCGCTGGAAATGATAATCCCCGCCCGGTACATTATTTTATCATGTCTTTAATTACTGTAACAGCTTTAGCTATGGCATCATTAAGTTTTGTAATATCTTTACCGCCCGCCTGTGCCATATCTTTTCGTCCGCCGCCTTTACCGCCGACTACTGACGATGCTTCACGAATAATTATTCCGCAGTCAATACCCTTTTCTACGGCATTTTTTGAGGCGGCACAAACAAGCGAGGCTTTGTCATCAGCGGAAGTTCCGAAGACAATTACCACGTTTTGATCTTTGCCGCGAATATTATCGCAGAGATTTTTTAAATCATCGACCGGAGTTTTATCATATATCGCGGAAATAATTTTGATGCCGAGTTGTACAGGAGCGTTGTTCAGCATCTCGTCAACATTACCCGATAATTACTCACTTTGGAATTTCGCGATGTTTTTTTCCAGCTCGATATTTCTTTCATAAAGTTCAGAAATTTTATTTACAGCATCTTTTTCATTGATATTCAGAGTTTTACAAATTCCCGAAACAATATCTTCATATTTATTAGCTCTTTCATAGAAGGTTTTTAAAGTGACACCTTCTATACGTCTTGTACCAGCGCCTGGCGAGAATTCCTTTAGAATTTTGAAAA
>CAYLTM010000225.1:423-887 GCA_964386495.1 uncultured Leptospirales bacterium | reverse complement strand
TAAGGTTTTCCCAGATTTTCGCGTTAACAATATTTTCAACACGGGAAATTTCGTCATTAGTCATCGCGGCAAAATGTGAAAAATCAAAACGCATTCTATCTTCTTCAACAAGGGAACCCGCCTGCTTAACATGATTTCCAAGAACTTCACGCAAAGCAGCCTGAAGCAGGTGAGTAACAGTGTGATTAGCTTTAGTTAAATTCCGGCGGATGCAATTAATTTCAGCTGTTACAGAATCACCTGTATTGAATGTTCCTTTTTTTACCATACCGAGGTGTATAATTCGTTTGTTGAATTTTTTTGTCTGTTGAACTTCAAAAAGATTTTCACCGTTTGAGATTTCGCCGGTATCGCCGGACTGTCCGCCGGATTCGCCATAAAATGGAGTATTATCCAGAATAATATATCCCGTCTCGTTTGCAGAAATTGTCTTTGTGCTACTGAAGGAATCACCTCCAGCTATA
>CAYLTM010000225.1:0-319 GCA_964386495.1 uncultured Leptospirales bacterium | reverse complement strand
TCATCTCTTTATTAAAGTTTTCTGTATCTACTGTAAGATTATTTTCCAGAGCGATTTCGTTAGTCATTTCTACAGGGAATCCGTAAGTGTCGTAAAGTGTGAAGGCATCCTTTCCTGAAATTACTCCGGCACCTTTTTCATGTTTTGAAATTATATCGTCGAGAATATTCATACCTTTGTCGAGGGTTTCAAGGAATCTGGCTTCTTCAGCCATCAATACCTTTTCAATATTTTTTTTCGCCGAGATTATTTCCGGGTAAAAATCGCCCATGATGTTAACGATAGGCTCTACCATTTTGTAAACAAAAGGTTCAGTGAT
>CAYLTM010000224.1:2860-5659 GCA_964386495.1 uncultured Leptospirales bacterium | reverse complement strand
CAGACCGAATCTTTTCCAATAAAATCCGCTCCGAGAATAAACGCGTCTGCGAGACCTCTTGGAGTATCCTGAATTTTGTAGCTCAGCTTTAATCCAAGCGAAGTCCCGTCTCCAAGCAATTCTTCAATGCGGGGAGTGTCCTGCGGAGTGGAGATAACAAGTATCTCTTTAATGCCCGCAAGCATTAGTGTTGATAAAGGGTAATAAATTACCGGTTTATCATAAACAGGCAATAGCTGTTTCGATACTGTCTTTGTTACTGGATAAAGTCTGGTTCCGGCGCCGCCGGCTAAAATAATTCCTTTCATAGTTTTTGTCCTTAAAATTTTTTATCATCATTATCAGTAATAAAAATCACGAAATTGCTCCATAACAGTTTACAATCAATGAAACATCAAAGTTAGAATTATTCATTTCGCGTTATATTTTTCCATGCTCAACGACCAGACATTTCATCAATTTAAAATAAATAATAAAATATCAGATCCATACAAATATATTTTACAGATTACGTTCAAACAACATCTGCAAAATGCGGACGAAGTTTAAAGAAAACTATACTACCAAGAAAAAATATAATCATTGTGATTCCCCAATAATATAGTGACCATGCCCAATTATTCCAGAACCATTGCTCATAGATAAATGAATTGCGGTAACCTTCAGTTATATAGAAAAACGGATTAAGTTTGAACAGCAGCAGTAATTTTCCAGGGAGCATTTTGAATGACCAGAAAATCGGGGTTGCCCAGAACATTATCTGCATCGAAACACCCACAATCTGCCCGATGTCCTTCACAAAGATTGTCAGCGATGAAGTCAGCCAGCCGATTCCTATCAGCAAAACTATCGCGGAGAATAAATAATAAAAAACCTGCAGCCAGTGAATATCTGGATAAAAACCGTATGCGATACAAAATATTACAGAAACGAATATAAAAAACACATGAATAATCAAAGCGGATATAATTTTTATAAGCGGGATTATACTTGGTTTGAAATTGATTTTTTTTATCAGATAGGAATATTCTAAAAGAACACTTGACGCACCGGTAATACACTCACTTATGAAAAACCATGGAAACATTCCCAAAACCAGCCAAAGCATAAACGGCACATTGTTGTCAACCTTACCTGCCTTGAACCCGAAAGTGAAGACAAACCACATCACCATTATTGAAACTGCCGGCTGAACAAACGCCCAGAATAGTCCAAGATATGAACCGAGATACCTGCTTTTAAAATCCCTTCTAACTAATTGTGATAACAAATATCTATTCTGCCATATGGAAAAAAGAAATCCCAAAAATCCTTTCGCCATGCTTAGTATTTTTTTTATCATTTATTTATCCTTACAAATATTATTTCACAGCTGCTAGAATACTCTTTAGCGGAATTTATGTCAAATATTATTCAGCGGTTTTCTTGATTAACAACAATAGGATAAACACAATTCTAGAATAATTTTAGAAAATTGATGATTATTTTTTAAAAATAGTACCAAATACTGCTATAGTCTGAGAGATTTTCGCCATCTTTTTCAAGACGTAAAAGATAACTGTAAATTGAAATATCTGTATACAAATAATCTTCAACTAGAAGCAACATAGACTCCCATGGATAAAATCTATAAACACGGCTCCCATTAGGAAGAATCATTATGATTTCGTGATCCTGCCATGAACGCAAATGCGACTTACCTAACTTCGGAACATTAAAAACAGGCTCGTCGGTTCGTACAATTCCAGGAAGCAGCCTAGCTTCCTCCTTACGCTCCTGTTCAATCCGTGCAACTGGCACTCTAAAATCGATTGTCTCATCCTTTCCCTTGGTATTAAAGGAATAATATGGATCAATTCCAGATAATTTTAAAGTTTTGCGCAATAAACATGTTCTATAGCGAAAACTATTATAATAAGTAAAAACCTGCTGATTATAAATTTTTATTCCAGCATTTCGAAGTATTTCTACAGCTACCAGAACAGTCTCAGTAATTTCTGAAGCATCTTCAAAATGCGTAACTATGCATATTTCCCTTTGACCGATTTTATTAAATTTTTTCAAAATATTTACTAAATCTTTATCAATACGAAAAGGCAAAGTAACCAACACTCTCGAACCAATTCTTACTCTCTCAACATGATTGATCTTGCAAATTTTTTCCAACAAATTCAAAATAAATTCATTATCTAACGTCAGCGGGTCGCCTCCAGTAAGAAGCACTTCCGTTATATTTTCATTATTATTAATCCAATCGACTGCATTATCAATTTTATTTTCGGCTGTTACGGCATCGTCAATATTTTTCAGTTCCCAGTTTCGCTGGCAGTAAACACATATTTGGGGACATGCATCATACGGTTTCAAAATGACAATGTTAGGATATCTTCTCGTAATCCCTGGAATTGGACTAGTCGATTTTTCACCCATGAAATCCATATCAATAACATTAGCCCTATTTAGTGAAACATTAGTGCAATATTCACGGCTGGGGATTACCTGCGCTCTTACTAGAGCATCGCTTTTATCACGACCGTTCTCATTAAACAATGTCAGGTAATATGGAGTGATTTGTACCGGTATATCGGCGTTACTTGCAGCATTTAATCCTGCTATTTCGTCGTCTTCAAGTTTAATAATATCAGTTAATGTTTTACGATCTCTAATAATATTTTTCAAATGCCATGTATAATCGTTCCAATCGTTTTCTGTCGCTGAAAAATAATTAAGAATTTTATCCTTAATAATTTTTTGACTGTCAATTCTTTTACTCAAGAATCAAAATTATTATTATTGTTT
>CAYLTM010000224.1:0-2850 GCA_964386495.1 uncultured Leptospirales bacterium | reverse complement strand
ATCGTTATCTGTTCCCTTTGGAAAAATTCTCATACCAATTTTCATTTTTTCAGCATATTCATCAAGGATAGAACCTCTCAACTCCGGGGTAATATCATCGTATGTCAAAGTATGCAGATTCGATTCGATAATTTTTCCATGTATTCCGCGAACGAGGTATACCAATTCTAAAATAAAACCTTCATCAATCTGAAAAAATAGTGTCTCGTCATTACGACCCATCTTTAAAATTATCTCTACAACAGAAAATCCTGCCAACTTTTCATTTTCTGTTCTAATAATATTTTTAAAAACTCTTATACATTCTTTAGCAATGTTTTTATTAATTATATGCTTGTCTTTTGTGTACTCATATGAAAGCACATTAAAATAACTTCTTTCTAAATTATTCAGATACTCAAACAGAAGCTCCCGCAACTCATTTATTGAAGATGCTTTTTTGGCAATCGAGGATATCTCCAAATCTTCTTTCAATAAGACTTGTATAAGCTCTTGTTTTGTTAAATGGATTTCATCTTTCATATTATTTATGTTTTGATTTGGATTATTACATTAGATGTTCAAAATGCAGGTGCTGCAGGACTCGAACCTGCAATCGACGGTTTTGGAGACCGTAGCCCTACCATTGGGCCAAGCACCTATGCGGATAGGTTTTAGAGTACACCTGTTTTTGTCAAGAAAAAACATTATCAATCCAATAATTTTGATTGCGAATTTACAAAAATATTTGTATCAGAGAAAATATACAGCCGAATTAATTTCCCATCACTAAGTTAATTATCATTGACATTTTTCGACATTCAGCTTATGAGTTATTTCATCTAAAGATATAAAATTTACGGAGCCAATAAATGTACTTTCAGGAAATTATTGCAAAATTAAACGAATACTGGTCAAAAAAGGGCTGCATAATTATACAAGGATACGACATGGAAGTCGGTGCTGGAACATTTAATCCCGGTACCTATCTGAAAGCTCTCGGTCCGGAACCTTGGAATGTTGCCTATGTTGAACCTTCTCGTAGACCAACCGATGGTCGTTATGGAGAAAACCCTAATCGTCTCCAACATTATTATCAATATCAAGTAATTATGAAACCTTCACCAGTCGATATTCAGGATTATTATCTCGATTCTCTCCGTTATCTTGGACTTAATCTTAATGAACACGATATAAGATTCGTCGAAGACGATTGGGAATCACCAACGCTTGGAGCGTCAGGTTGAGGCTGGGAAGTATGGCTGGATGGAATGGAGATTACGCAATTTACATATTTCCAGCTATGCGGCAGTATAGAGCTTAACCCTATCCCTGTCGAAATCACCTATGGTCTTGAAAGAATCTGTATGTATATTCAGGGCAAAAACAGCGTGTTTGACATTCAGTGGAATGAAAATCTTTCCTACAGGGATGTTCATTTTCGAAGTGAATATGAGTTTTCACATTATAATTTTTCTATTTCTGATTCTTCCTTATACTTTCAGCTTTTCGACCTCTATGAAAAAGAATGTATATCGATACTTCAAAAAAATGAAGAAATTGTTCTTCCGGCATACGACTTTGTATTAAAATGTTCGCATGCTTTTAACATGCTTGATGCGAGGGGGGCGATTTCTGTCACTGAGCGGGTCGGCTACATTACAAGGGTTCGTAATCTTGCACGAAAATGTGCGGAGCGTTACATTCAAATTAGAGAGTCTATCGGTTATCCGCTTCTTAATAAATCGTAAGGCGGCAAAATGCATCCAGGTTTACAGAATTTTGAAACGTTTCTCGGAAAGTACAGCAATTTCGTTATTGCTACCCATGAGAGTCCTGACGCTGACGGGCTTGGGGCTGAAATTGCTTTTCTTGAACTTTTAAAAAAACTCGGTAAAACCACTTTCATATTGAACGGGGATCCGCTTCCTTACAAATACCGTTTTATGGATATTGACAATGAAATTAATCTTGCCGGTCACTATCCGCTGCCGGACAACATTGCTGATTACGCACTGTTTGTTCTCGACACTAATCCTTTTTCAAATACCGGCGCGACCTATTCAATACTAAAAGATGTTGTAAAGGAAGTGTTCATCATTGACCACCACGAAGGCGGTCATGGTGATGTTTTCAAATCCAATTTCGTCGAGGTAACTGCGTCATCCGCCAGCGAAATCATATATCAGATCTACATGAACTTTTTTGACGAAATGTCTTTTAAAGCGGCACAGGCTCTTTATACAGGAATTCTTTTTGATACCGGCGGTTTCAGATATTCCAAAACATCATCAATAACATTTCTGGCAATTTCCAACCTTGTAAAATTCGGTGCGAATCCAACTAAATTGTATGAACTTATTTACGAAAATAATCAATTAGAGACTATGCTTTTAAGAGCAAAAATGCTGGCGACAATGGAGATTCACTTTTCCGGCAAACTTCTTTTAATGTATTTAACGCCAAAAATGCTAATCGAAACCGGTGCGACTTTTGCAGAAGGTGAACTAAACATCAACATCCCGCTTACTATTCACGGTGTTGTTGCAAGCGTTATTATTAAACAGGATATCAATGGTCCAGTTAAAGTCAGTATGAGGACTAAGGGGGATTACGACGTTTCTGGAATTGCCTTATCCAGAGGTGGCGGCGGTCATAAAAACGCTGCAGGGTATAAAACAAATTTACCCTTCGATGAAATAAGAGCTGTCGTGTTAAACGATATGGAAAAGTTTTTCCCGTAAATAAATCTAAAATTTACAGAAGCCCTTCTCGGATGCCTATAAAAAACTCAGCAGTTCATTCACATCCAGCTCATCTAATTTATCTATCGTTTTAATGAAAGACGAACCTTTATCTTTTTTGCTAATA
>CAYLTM010000223.1:0-5668 GCA_964386495.1 uncultured Leptospirales bacterium | reverse complement strand
AAATACTACATTTTATATAGTGATACAATTAAATTTATTGCAGACAATATGATCAAAAAAGCTTTAAATCGTTTCATTTATTTTTCCTCTTTCATGAAATTTCGTATTTTGCAGATGTTTTGCGGAACAGCATAAATATAGTCGTCATCTACAATAATATCGTCTGTAAGTCCAAGACAATTGTGGCTCTTCTCCTTTTTAAGGGATAGTAAATGATCAGAAAACGACCTAAACCCTTTGCTGGATCGAATATAATGATAACCCGATTAGTATAGCACTTCGAATACAAAAATCAAGGTTTTTTAAAATAATCCTGAATTCAGTTTGACAATTTTTTATTACAGGAAATATAAACTCTTCATGAACAATCAAAAAATAATATTAAATAACTATCCTCGTAGAAGACTGACCGATCTGTATCGCCTTCCGGGTTTTCAAACCAAGGCAAGTATGACTCTCCATCCAATTCGCCCAAATGCAGTGATCGTGCACTTGAGGCGTTTAAAAAAAATATGGGGTATGTTCCTGTTGCTGTCACAAATCAAAGAGGCGGCATGATTTCAAAGTGGTTCTTGTTCGTTCTATGGCCTGCCAGGGATTTGAAGTCTGGCTTGAATATGAGGAGTGGCGTGTGAAGTGTCCGACAACCGGCAATTCTAAGAAAGAATTAATTTCCGGTGTATTATTAAACCGTCGATTCACAGAAGTCCTTGCTGACGAGATTGGACGATATGCCGATCGGACGAGCGTTCTTGAAGCATCAAGGCAATATAAAGTTGATTACAAGACGGCTCTTGCTTTTGAAAAAACATATCTTTCACGCAAGCAAAAAAGTGCTCCCGAAGTTAATCCAACACGTATCGGTGTTGATGAGATTCGTCTCGGAAAGATGGGATGGCGCGTCGTAGTAAGTGATCTGGATGAATGCAGACCCATATGGATAGGCGGCAAGGATCGCAGCCAGGCGAGCTTTGAAGCCTTTTTTACGTGGATTGGAGAGGATAAGTGCAAACAGATCACTCTCGGTGTTATGCATATCTGGAAGCCATATAGAGCTGCACTCAAGAAGTTTTGCCCAACAGCCGCAGTGGTATTTGACAAATTTCACGTAGTAGCCCAGATGTCTATAGCTATGGATACGGTCCGTAAAAATGAATATGCACGGCTGAACGGTAAGGATTGTAAATTTATTAAAGGGCAACGATTCAACTTGCTCGCTAATCGGGGAAATCTAACGCACACTGGTCGAGTGGAATTGGAACAGACTTTCAAAGCAAATCGGAGGCTCTATACTGCTTATCTTCTCAAGGAAGATTTTGATCGTTTATGGTCATACAAATCGGTGACATGGATGAATAAGTTTTGGACTTCATGGAAAGATGGTCTTAAGTGGAAACGTCTCGAACCATTTCAGAAAGTTGTCCGTATGGTGGAGAGTCATTGGGAAGGAATCGTTTCATGGTGCAAGGAAGAAAATCGTGTACCGCTCGGTTTTGTAGAAGGTCTGAATAGCCGCATACGCAAGATTCAATCGCAGGGATATGGTTACAAAGATATCAATCACATGGATCTCAAGATACTGACCTGTATGCTCCCTGAACCACCGCCGTTACTATTAAATATTGAAGAATTTTTCGGTCAATCTTGTTCTACGACCAAACAAAAAAAAGAGTAATTTTCCTGTAGTTTTCGTCCCTTAAAAAGGAGAAGCACCACAATTGTTATATGCGCCAAACACAGATTTCGGGTTGCCAGTAATTTTATTAATCGATATAAGATTATTTAATACCAATTTTGAATTATTAAAATAACCTCCATCAAAATATTTGCCATGATAATTAGCTTTAACCAAAACATAATCTTTGTAGATATCTTTAAAATCAAATGTTATTGAGTAATCACTATAATAAATATATGAATATTCCAAGATATTGATTTTATCGTTTTCAGTTTTCAAAAAAGTTTTTAGTTTATTAATATCTAATCTTCCATTTTCACCAAAATTAGTAATTAGACCGCCGGTTATTGCGGATCGTTTTTCAAGAATTGTATCCGATGAAGCAATACTAGTACTACCCGAAATGTATAAATCATCATTTTGCGGGATGATATTTATTTTATATGATGCACCTTCATGATAAAACACATCAATATTACATGTTCCATTATTAGCAAAAGATGAATCTAACATCCCTGTATTGATATCAAACTTCTGAACATAAATAGAACTATTGTATCCAGCGATAAATAAATAATTGTTAAATTGCAATGTTTTCTGAATAGGATAAATACTATCAAGAGCGAGTATTCCGTTACTTCCAAAACCTGTATCAATAGAATAATCATTTTTCTTGATTTTCAATATAATGTTTTTGTTAGCGTATTCCGGTTTGTTGGAGCTGCATGAAAATAAAAAACAATTTTGATCTGAAAAATAATAATTTTTGCGGCACTAAACTTAACCCTGACAATGATATTGTATTTTTATTAAGTATAGATCCCGTATCGGAAGATATTTCAAATATTGTTAATATATCAGAGCTGTATTCTGATATATATACATAATTATTAACTAATATAACATCTTCAATAAAAAGTCCCTCAATTTTTATTAGACTTTCTATCAAATTAATAATTTCAGAGGAACTAATATTAGAAAAATCTCGACTATTAAATTTATGCAAATTAAATTTACGTGATTTCTCTATTCCAGTATCGAAAATTTGATAAAGAAATATTTCTCCTTTACTTTTTGAATATATATAATTTCCTGATAGTATATATGAAATATTAGAATAAATATGATACTTTTCTAAAAAATCCAGATAAGTTTCAAATTCAACTTTTTTATCGTTATCATAATACTCACCCGTTAAAGAATCTTTTCTTTTAGCAATTAAACTATACTTTTTATAAGGAGGTAATTTTTCAACGGAACAGACAACATCCTCACAATTTTTGAGTTTTTCATAGTTCTTTTTTGGTTTTTTAAAAAAAATACCATATTCCAAATAACCAAATTGCCCATCATTTTCCTCATTTTGATAAACTGAAAAAAATATATTATCTCCAAAACAAACAAATGATTGCACTCCATCATCCTTACCTGCTTCTCCCGAACAAGTTGTTAAAATAATAGCTAACAGTAAAAATATATATTGCATGAGTCATCCTGCCATAATTATTAATGATTATTTATTCTGTACTTTTATAAAATTACAAAAATTCCATGTCAAGTTATAATGTATATTAATATTGACGAAAACATTATACACTATACATTAGATATAATTCCAGATGTCAGGAGGTAGTATTATGATTGATCCGGAAATCGTAGAATTGAGGCAGCTCTTTCGAGAGGTTGCGGAAATGCAGAAAAAAACAGATGAGAAAATCGATAAGCTGGCGAAATTATACGGTAATGTTTCAAAAAATCAGGGGGATGTCGCTGAGGAATTTTTTTATAATACAATTAAGATAAATTTGAAAATCGGGAATCTTCAGTTTTATGATATTTCCTTGAATATGTTTAAAGAAAGGGGCGGCATAAAGGACGAGTTTGATATTGTTGTTACAAATGGCGACAGTATTGCTATTATTGAAGTGAAATACAAAGCACATGAAAACGATGTTGAAAAGCTAAAGGAAAAAAAGATTTCAAACTTCAGAAAGTTGTATCCGATTTATAAGGATTACAAAATTTACGCAGGTATCGCGGGTTTTCACATTAGCGAAAGCGTTTTAAAAAAAGCCGAAGAATATGGATTTTTCGTTTTAAAAAGAAATGGCAACATAATTGAATGTGCTACTGATTTTATGAAGGAGCAGCTCGCTAGCTAAAATTACACCGATTTTATACACTGCGACGCAACAGTGTATAAAACTGCACTATTGTGTCGTCAATACTGATTACTATCTTGTTACAGCCTATCATCTGAAAATTCTGCATAATAAGATGAAGCATATTTTTTGCATTTTCTTTCATGCTGTTTTTTTCAAAAAGTGAAACAATAATTTCAAAGAAATACTACATTTTATATAGTGATACAATTAAATTTATTGCCGAAAATATGATCAAAAAAGCTTTGAATCGTTTCACTTATTTTTCCTCTTTCATGAAATTTCGTATTTTACAGATGTTTCCAGAAACAGCATAAAGATAATCGTCGTCTACAATAATATCGTCAGTGACACTTAGACAGGCATTAAATGCACCATACACAGATTTATGTTTGCCAGTATTTTTATCTATAGAAATAAGACTGCTTAAATAAATATTTTCATCATAACCATGATAATTATATTTAACTAAAACATAATTATTATAATATGCTTTAAATGAAAATGTTATTTTATAATTGCTGTTTTCATCATTGTAAAGATATAAAAAATTTATTTTATCATTTTCTTTTTTTACTATTTTCTTTAATTTATTTATATTGATTTTTCCATTTTCACCAAAACCAGTAACTAGATTACCGGTTATAGCGGATCGTTTTTCCAGTATTGTTTCGGACAATCCATTATCAGCTGATATGTATAGATCATCATTTTCTAAAACAATATTTATTTTATATTTTCCGTCCTTCCGATAAGTCATATCAATACTATATGTTCCATTATTAGCATAAGATGAATCTATCAACCCTGTATTGATATCAAATTTCTGAACATAAAAAGAGCCATTGTATCCAGCGATAAATATATAGTTATTAAACTGGAATGTTTTTTGAATAGGATAAATATTATCAAGAGCGAGTAATCCATTATTTCCAAAACTTTTGTCTATTGAATAATCTGATTTCTTAATTTTCAATATAATGTTTTTATTGGAGTATTCCGGCTTGTCGGAACTGCATGAAAATAAAAAACAATTTTTATCCGCGAATAATAATTTTAGCGGAACTAAACTTAACTCTGATAATGATATTGTGTTTTTATTAATAATTGCTCCTGTATCTGCTGATATCTCATATAGTTCAACTATACTTGAACTTACTACTGATACATATATTGAATTGTCTACCAATACCATATCATTAATAAAGGTTCCTTTTATATCAATATTATCCCATATGGAATTTTCTGAAGGTACAACATAGGAAAAATCATGTTTATTAAATTTACTAAAAAAATCAATATTCCCTGTCTTGTTTATGGAATATGGATATATGAAATCATTGCAATTTGAATATAAATATTTGTGACCATCTAAATAGTAAGGACTATATGATATTATCTGTCCACCAATAGCCGTAGCATCTGCATCAAGATATGTTTCAAACTCAACTTCTTTGTCGTTGTCAAGATAATCACCTGTCCAAAAATTTTTTTCTTTCGCAATTATGCTATACTTTTGAAAAGGCGGCAGCTTTTCTATAGAACATACATCATAATCACATTTACTTTTATATTTATAACTCTTTCCTTGTTTTTTCAAAAAAATACCGTATTCAAAACCACCCAATTCCTCACCGCCTGCAGGCTGATATACTTCAAATTCAATATTCTTGCCGTAACAAACAAAAGATTCTAATCCAACATCAATATCACTTTCCCTCGAACAAGATGTTATAATAATAACTAATAGTAAAAATATATATTTCATAAGTCATCCTGCCATACTTAATAATGATTATTTATTCTGTACTTTTATAAAATTACAAAA
>CAYLTM010000222.1:4720-5712 GCA_964386495.1 uncultured Leptospirales bacterium | reverse complement strand
CGCCCGCCCCTGGCGGGCGGAGAGCGATAATACTGTGGAAAACCATTTTCTAATTAGTATAAATCTCATTAGAAATTATTTATAAATTCGCAGAGGAACAAAATGTCGGAACAAAATTATAACTTTAAAGATATCGAACAGAAGTGGCACAAAAACTGGGATGATAAAAAAGTCTTTTTTACCGAACCTAATGAAAAGGAAAAATTCTACGTTCTCGAAATGTTTCCATATCCTTCAGGCCGTCTGCACATGGGCCATGTCCGTGTCTACACAATCGGCGACCTGTTTGCCCGCGCGATGCGCATGAAGGGCTTAAATGTGTTTCACCCGATGGGGTGGGATTCCTTCGGACTTCCGGCAGAGAACGCGGCTATAAAAAATAATATACCACCGTATGAATGGACAAGAGACAATATAGCTTACATGAAAAAACAGTTCAAAATGCTCGGCTGCTCGCTCGACTGGTCGAAAGAAGTTACTACATACGACCCGAATTACTACAAATGGAATCAGTGGATATTTCTAAAGATGTATGAGAAGGGGCTTGTCTACAAAAAAAATTCCTGCGTGAACTGGTGTGAAGACTGCAACACAGTTCTTGCGAATGAGCAGGTCGAAGACGGCAAATGCTGGCGTTGTGATTCTGTTGTCGTGCAGAAGGAGCTTGAGCAGTGGTTTTTCAAAATCACGGAATATGCTGAGGAATTATTAAAAGGTATTGAAGTAGACCTGAAAGACGGCTGGCCTGAAAGGGTTCTTACTATGCAGAAAAACTGGATCGGAAAATCCACAGGGTTGCTCGCGAACTTCAAACTGGAGACCGGTGAGGATTTCCCGATATTCACCACAAGACCCGACACCATATTCGGTGTAACCTTCATGGTGTGTGCTCCTGAACATCCGGTAATCGCGAAAATAGAGAATGCGGAAGTACGCAAGTTTGCGGAAAAACTAATGAAGCAGTCCACGATGGACCGCACTAACGATGAAAA
>CAYLTM010000222.1:0-4641 GCA_964386495.1 uncultured Leptospirales bacterium | reverse complement strand
CGACACGCGGGACGTCGCGTTCGCAAAACAATATAACATACCTGTGAAGATAGTAATCGACAATCCGGGTGAACCGCTGGTTCTAGAAAAAATGACAACAGCTTATACTGAAAATGGAATAATGACAGCTTCCGGTGATTTCACCGGCATGAAAAATACCGACGCTATGGAAAAAATCATACAGTTCGCGGAAAATAAAAACATCGGTAATAGACAGGTGCATTATAGACTGCGCGACTGGGGCATATCACGACAGCGGTACTGGGGTTGTCCGATCCCGATTGTGTATTGCGAAAAATGCGGTTCGCAGCCGGTCAGTTACGATGAGCTTCCAGTAATCCTGCCGACAAAAGTTGATTTTCAAGGCAACACGACATCACCCCTTGGAAAAATGGAAAGCTTTTACAAAACAAAATGTCCTGCGTGTGGCGGCGAGGCTCGTCGTGAGCTTGACACAATGGATACATTCGTGGATTCTTCGTGGTATTACGCGAAGTACACATCGCCTGACTCAAAGGAAATGTTCGACAAGACCAGCGCGAATTACTGGCTGCCGGTTGATCAGTATATCGGCGGTGTTGAGCATTCATGTATGCACCTATTATACGCGCGGTTTTTCAACATGGTGATGAACGATATGGGATTGGTCCCTGGACGTGAACCGTTCAAGAATCTTCTTACACAGGGAATGGTCATCAAGGACGGCGCGAAGATGAGCAAGTCCAAGGGCAATATTGTTGACCCGGACGAAATAATCAACATGTATGGTGCGGATACTGTGCGGCTGTTTATGCTGTTCGCGGCTCCTCCTGAAAAGGATCTTGACTGGTCGGATCAGGGAGTCGCCGGCGCGTTCAGGTTTATCAGCAGGGTATGGCGTTTCGCAGACAAATACAAATCGCTGTATAATAATAGCAAATACGACATAGGGGTGATTACGCCGGATTTGAAAAAGGTCATTTTCGAGCTTCATAAAACTATAAAGGCTGTGACGAATGATGTCTATGAAAGAAGACAGTTCAACACCGCGATCGCGCGAATGATGGAGTTTGTCAACACGCTCTATACTGTCGATGAAACGCTGTTTAACACGGACGACGGCAAAGCAGTGATTACGGAAATCTTCGATAAATTCATGGTGATTCTTAATCCTTTCGTACCTCACATGACTGAGGAAATCTGGGAGTCTGTCGGCAACAAAGAATTTCTGGTATTCCAAAACTGGCCGGCATTTAATGAAGATTACACTAAGAGCGACGAGATCGAGCTTGTACTTCAGGTAAACGGTAAAATCCGATCAAAGGTAAATGTTCCTGTCGCAATCACCAGGGAAGAAATGGAAAAGCTCGCTATGAGTGATGAGCGCGTGCAGGAATTTACTGCCGGTAAAATAATTGTCAAGGTGATTATTGTTCCTCAAAAACTTGTCAACATTGTTGTCGGGTAAAAATCATGTTTGATTTTGAACCGCACCCTTAAGGGTGCGGTTCAAAGAAGATGGAAAACGCTGAAAGATGCGGAAAGTCAAAATCCCACATATGTGATTTTTATAGGTTGTCTTCGTGAGAGAAAATATAATAAGATAATGGATTATTACTAATAAGCTCACGAAGGTTAAATGAAATTGTTTTGCGGATGAGTAAATTATAATGAATAGAAAAATAATAAATAGAAATGATAAGTTAGTATTGATAAATATTATAAAATATGTATGTGATGCAAAATTAGCTGACATTTTATTGTCAGAAGAATTTAATGGAAAACCATTTTTACTTTGGAATGAAAGAGATATAGAACAAATTGGAATGTCAAAAAAATATAATTTAAAATATTTTTTTCATGGAGTTGGAGTTGCTGTTGAATCAAAATATTTAACAGTTGATTATGATTATTCGTCAGATGGGAAAATTGGTACATTTAACATATGGAAAATTTGGGAATATTTTACTAATAACAATATTCCTATAGAAGAGGATGAATTTGAAATTTCTTATCAGAACTTAATTGATTTAAAATATATTATTATGTTAAACGATCAATTCGGAAGTAAGAATAAACTTTCAGACATAAATTTATCTAAATTAGAATAATATATAATATTGTACAGTAGAGTTTCAAAATTAGATCAAAAAGTTATTATGAAAAAGCTTAAATTAATTAGTTGCTAGTATTACTTTAAGATGCGACATTTTTTGAGTTTTTGCGAAAAGGAGTATGGATAAAATCATAACTAAATTTTAATGATTGATGGTAAATATATTTAGAAATATCCAGTCTTGTCAATAGTGACGAATTCTGCGAGGAGTGTTCTAATACGACATCGTAAACAAAAACAATAATCTTGAAAAAGCCTTTATGGTTGAAAAAAGCGGTGAAAAAACGAGCATCCCGTTAAATAATATTATTAATCAAATGCCGGTATCAGACGAAATCGTTTTTAAGGAAACCGGATATATTATTAATACCAAAGCCGGTGATTTTGACTGTGAACTAATTATAACAAAGGTTGAACCAGAATTTTACAAAGTTACTTTTTATAACGATAAGGTTCTTTTTCATGTAGTAAGAACTTTTTATTTAAATGAAAATGATTTTTTGTTATTCAAAGATGCCGGTAAAATGGTTAAAGAAAAATATAGAACAGATATGACAATGGAAATCTGCGAAATTGGTAATAATAAATGAGCTTTGACTACCCCTTTCACTTCAAGTCTTATCAGTAAAAACCACATATGTGGTTTTTACGCATAGTTACGCAAAACTATGCGAAACTATGCGATTCCAAAACCTCTATTCGTTTATATAAAACGCTGATATTTTTAAGCCTAAAAATTTTGATTGAGTTAAGCAATACAGAACTACCTATTTTAGGAAAAATAGATTGAAATTTTTTATGCAAGTATATATCTTGATACATATCAAATTGATAAGGTAAATATTATGAATACAGCTAAGATTTTTACAACCGGACGAAGCCAAGCAGTAAGACTGCCAAAGGAATTTAGATTTACTACTGAATCTGTAATTGTAAAGAAAATTGATGACATGGTAATTCTTATTCCAAAAGATAAAGTTTGGGAAAATTTTTCAAAAAGTTTAGATAAATTTCCTGATAATTTCTTGTCTGATCGTATTCAACCAAATATTGATGAAAGAGATGTTGTTTAATGAAATATCTTCTAGATACCAATATTTGCATCTATATAATAAATAAGAGACCCTCCTCAGTTTTAAATAAATTATCTATGTACGAAATTGATGATATCGCAATATCTTCAATTACTGTTTCAGAATTGGAATATGGTATTAATAAAAGCATAAATCCTGATAAGAGTCGATTTGCTTTAATCGAATTTTTATTACCATTTGAACTAATTGATTATGATGCAAAAGCTGCAAAGGAATATGGTATAATAAGAGCTGAAATGGAAAAAAATGGTCAACCAATAGGGGCTATGGACTATTTACTTGCCGCACATGCAATATCCGCAAATTTGATTTTAGTATCAAATAATTTAAGAGAATTTAAAAAAGTAAAAGAATTGAAATGTGAAAACTGGGTCTGAAACAGGGAAACAATGATCAGCCTTTTGGATATTGAATGTGGTAACTTTTTAAACAAGTGTTGCAATTATTACATGAATCCAAGATTAATTACAACTGGATGTGTTATGAGAATCAAGATTTATTTTGTATCTATAATTATTGTTCTTATTTTTTCACAAATAAATCTAAATGCTGAGAAAGAGTTTATGATGGGAGGCGGTTTTGGTTTTTCGAAAACTTTAAACGAATCCTATAATAATACTTTGTATTCTGAGATAGCAGCTAATGTGTTTTATAATAAACCCTTACCGGAAATTGTTTTTTCATATAGTTCTTGGTTTACTATTCCTGAAGTAAATACTGTTTTTGGAAAGATAAAACATATAAATCGGCTGGATATATTTGGAATCGGACTGAATTATAAGTTTCTCAAATATTCTTATAATATTTCAAATATTGAAAGTGTTAAACCATTTATAGGTATTGGATCAGGAATAAATAGGATTATTGAAACACATAAAGTATTGGATTGTAATGAAACGCTTTCGAGTACCACAAATTACTATGTAAAACCAGTAGTTGGAGTTTATTATGTAAGTGATGAAGGTGGCGCTTTCTCTATTGAAGTTCGTTACGATTATTATCTAAAAAATTTTAAAAAATATAATTACACTCACAGTAGTATGACTGGTATAAATCCAAAAGGTAAACAATCGAAACCTTTGTATTTAACAATATTTATCGGGTTTAGTTTATGGGATAATATTCGAGATAATTAAAATTTCTTCTGCTATATTAAAAATCAATATCTGTTGTGCAACTGTTGAAATGAGTTATCAATTCGATAGCTTCAATTTCTTAACGGATGCAAAAGGATATATTCCTCCGCGTTAAGGATTGAGCGGAAAAACGCTGAAGGATGCGAAATCTTAAAAATCCCACATATGTGATTTTTATAGGTTGTCTTCGTGAGAGAAAATAAAATAAGATAATGGATTATTACTAATAAGCTCACGAAGAGTTAAATGAAATTGTTTTGTGGATGAGTAAATTATAATGAATAGAAAAATAATAAATAGAAATGATAAGTTAGTA
>CAYLTM010000221.1:4446-5827 GCA_964386495.1 uncultured Leptospirales bacterium | reverse complement strand
GCAATGAAACGGGAATGTGAAATAAAAAATCTTAGTCGCAGCGAAAAATTAGCATTGATAACTTTACTGAAATGATTTTAATTTTAAATTGATGGTTTTTAAAAGTTCATTGATTTCTTTTGCGTAATCATTAATTTTCACATCGTTATCCGAATTCTGTCTTGCTTTATCCAACAAAGTTTTGACCGCTTTGAGGTCATTTTCTTTTGATATCATTCCCTCTTCCACAATTTTCTGCATAACTGAAAACTGGTAATCCCTGAAGCAGAGTCTTGTATAAAACTCAACGCCATACAACTTCAGAGTCTTTTCTATAGAATTATTTTTTGCCGGATTTAAAACATCGTTTGGCTGAAGTGTATCAATTGAACCTTTTTTTTGAGACTCAGCGGTTTTACTGCCGGAGCTTTTTTTGAAGCGTTCATATCGGGTTTGTTATCTTTGGCTGAATGCTTGAAAAAAGTTTCCAGCGGGTCGCATTTTTCAAGCTCTGTCGATAAAAGTTTTGTCGTAATTTTTTCACTGTATTGCAGAATATTTCTTTCAAGAGTATTCTGGCTGTGTAAAAGCATGGATGATATATTTGCGGCTATTCCCAATGGTGTATTCTCAAAATCTTTTTTTACAGATGAAAATTCCACCAGAAGTTTTTCAATCGGCACTTTTCTGTTGAATTCGTGAGTGTAAAGTTTTTCAAAAACTTCATCGCATTTTTTTCTCACTGATATAATAATTGGTCCCTTCGCAATTACGAGACCTCTAATTTCATCTTCTTTATTTTTTGGCTCATTTATAGGAAAAGAAAATATCATTTTAGATTTCGCGAGAATTTCAAACAATATTGGAATCTTTTCTGGAGCTAGATTAAGTTTTTTTTCAAGGTATGGAACGAATTTATCTGAAAGAGGAACCACATCTTTTCCTAAACTGTATGAGGTGTTTGACAACTCAATTTCCCGATAAACGGCGAGAGCTAGTTCTATTAATGAAATAATTTCCATATGAAATTCCCTGAATGCTTCAATATCTTGGGTGATTACTCCCTGTCTAAACGATAATAATACCGTTAATGGTTAAGACTAATATTCCCATTATATGTGTAAAGTAAAAATTATGAGTCGTTAAACTTAATTGACAAATGATGCATGAATGAATAAATTGCAAAATCTTTAAAACTGAAATACCAGAATAATTATCAGGAAATTTTATGAAGTATATATTCGGACCAATTCTCTCCAGAAGACTGGGGCTTTCTCTTGGGGTTGATCTTCTCCCATATAAGACATGCAGCTTGAATTGTGCCTATTGCGAATGCGGTTATACAAACAATTTAACCAGTGAAATATGTGAATATGTTCCGACAGATGATGTTATTGCTGAA
>CAYLTM010000221.1:0-4436 GCA_964386495.1 uncultured Leptospirales bacterium | reverse complement strand
CTGACATTTTCTGGGTCGGGTGAACCAACTCTTCATAGCGGTATTGGATTGATTATTGATTATGTTAAAGACAATTTCCCTAACCAGCGGGTGGCAGTACTTACGAATTCCACATTGCTGATGAATGCTGATGTTCGTAAGCGGCTATTGCGTGCGGATTTGGTGATGCCATCTCTTGATGCCGCGAGTGAGACAGTTTTTAATGAGCTGCTGAAACCCGACGATGGGATTACTGCTGATTCAGTAATAAACGGAATAATAGAGTTCAGAAAAGAATATTCTCATTATCTGGCAGTTGAGGTTTTTATCGCACCGGGAATAAATGATAGTCCAGAAGAGCTTGATGGTATAAAAAAAGCTTTAATCAAAATAAATCCTGATGCCGTTCAGCTCAATAGTCTTGAACGTCCCGCTCCATCGCGTAAAATTATACCAGCCGACACTGATCATCTTCAGAGAATTTCGGACTATATGAAACCTTTGCCTGTTCAGATAATTTACAGACAAAAAAAGTTTTTGGAGATAGATTCCATCAGGGAAATTGAGGAACGGATAATATCATCCTTGAAGAGAAGAGATCACTCTATTGAAGATTTGTCTATCGTCATTGGCATCAATAAAAATGATTTATTGGATATTATGAATGATCTTCTGCAGAACAACAGAATATCGTTTGTTATTAACGATGGTAATAAATTTTACAAATATCTTTTATAGTGGCAGATCCAAAATCGCTGAGGTTTTTGTTGTCATATCGCTTTCAACCCTGAAATTTTCAACATCATAACCAATCCCTTTAAGAAGAACGATTACCATAGAGATGCCTAATCCCATACCTTCCGCCATTGGATCTGGATTTTCCATGTAAAATGATGCCAGGCAGTCATAATTTTTTGCTGTACGAATTTTATCCTGAATTCTTTCGAATTGCGGAGGAGTTAAAGGTATAGGATTTATAATTTTGACAACAAGATTATTATTCGATAAAATTATGTGTATTCTGACAGATAACTCATAGTTTTTGCATTTTACAGCATATTCTAAAAGTCCTTTTTCAGTTAAAACCGATTTGAGTTTTAAAATAACCTCAGAAGAATCTTCCGGATTCGTAATAGTTTTTTCATCGATAAGTATCTTTTTTATATTTGCTTTCAGCGCGTTTGTTGTTAATTCTTTGATTGATGAAAATATTGGATCAATAAGATCGGCTTTAGAGAAATCCTGTAGAATTGATAAAATTACAAACCGGAGCTTTGATTCTATATCATCAAGCATGGAATAGGTAACAAACACTATTTCGCCGTTGCTTTTTAGAGTGTCCAGAATGTCCCCGTAAATCGGGTCGGCTTTATTTTCCATACTATTTTCCATCGGTCAATTATTATCAGTATTTTTAAGAACTTGCAGAAACTTTTCAAATCATTAGTGAAATTGTCAATAATAAATATCAACTATTAATTTTTATAATAGTATCTGCTCACTAATTGGTGGCGATTAAGATTCACCTCCGCCTACGGCGGCTGTGACGCATTTTTACCATCAATTAATGAGCAATTACTAATAATCAGGATACCGAAGTTAAATCGACAGCTTGATCGGATGTACCCGCAATTTTGATGGTTTTCTACTGAAAATTATCAAAATTGCACGGAATTACATACATAATTAAGCCGTTTCTTTAAAAAAAAGTCAAAAAATTTGCTCTGACACCTTTGTTTATTGCTCTGACACCTTTGTTTACAGGTTTATGCTTGACATTAATGGTATTTGTGCAGCATAACTGATGAAATTGTGCAATTATGTGTGAGGTATGATGAAAATTATTGAAAATTATTTAGCTGTAACTTTACGGAGTTTGATAAATTATTGTTTTATCCTTCTTTTGTCGATTTCTGTGTTTTCCTGTAAAAAAAGTGCGGATGAAAATTCCCGGATAAATATATTTATTCCGAAGGGACCGCCGGCAGTTCCCGCTGTATATATGGCGAGTAAAATTAGTAAATATAATCTTATAATGTATGATGATCTTCAAACCGAAGTTCTGCCGAAGATTATCAGAGAAAAACAATACCTTTTTATTATTCCAACAAACACCGCTTCTAAACTATATAATAGCGGAGCTGATGTATCAATCGTCGCTTCCATAAGTTCCGGATTTGTTTACGTTATAACAGTTGTTTCGGGCATATCTTCAATAAAAGATCTTGATAAGAAGAAAATTAAAATTTCCGCGCCAGGCTCATCACCGGCAGTCATCGCGGAATATTTATTTAAAAAATATGACGTATCGCCGGAAATATCCTATGGGTTCGCGCCTGAAATTACGGCTCTTTTTTTAGCTGGGAAGGTCGAGACTGCAGTTTTACCTGAACCATTTGTTACTATGGTTTTAGAAAATGTTAAGAACACTCGAATTGCATTTTCTCTAAAGGATGAGTATTTGAATTTGGAAAAATCTTCGCGAACGATGCCGCAGGTCTGTCTTGCTGGAAACGGAAGTTACATAAAGTCTATTGATGTCGATTCTGTTCTTGAAGATTATTCCAGGGCTTGTGATTGGGTAAATAAAAATAAATATGAAGCGGCAGAGATGAGTATCGATCATATCAGCGGGGGTGTATCGGCTAATGTTGTCGCGGATTCTATCGGCCGTATGAATTTAAAGATTGCCTCCGCGAGTGTTTGTAAAGATGATATCCTCATTTATTTGAAAGCCCTTAAATCAGAAGATCCTAAAACTATCGGCGGAAAGATTCCAGATGATAAAATATTTTTCCATTAGACTTGCCAGTCTTTCCTTTGTTATCTTTTTGTGGTTTATTTTATCACAGTTAATCGGTAACGAACTGATCTTCCCGGGAATATCTAGTGTGTATCATTCGATGCTGGAGATTATTCTTTCGGGAAGTCTTATACGTGAAGTATCTGTGACTGCGGTTCGATGCTTCATCAGCTTAGTAATCACCATGATACTTGGAATTTCTTTTGGTGTTTTGTATGGTATTTCGGAAAATGTGAAAATTATGTTTTCGCCGGTCGTTGTGTTTTTACAGTCGGCACCTTCAATATCATGGCTTCTATTCGCTTTAATTTGGATTGACCAGAAATACATTCCGGTTCTGGTTATTGTGCTTTCTACTTTGCCGATTGTTATTATAAATTCCGCGGAAGGCATTGTTAATACCGATAAAAAAATTCTGGAAATGGCGAAGCTTTTCCGTATTAATAAATGGCTGATTGTTAAGAAAATTTACATACCGTCAATCGCTGGTTATCTTATAGCGTCTTTTAAAATTTTGCTGTCAAACACTATTAAGGTTGGTGTTATGGCGGAAGTTTTATCACATACGGGAGCTGGGGTTGGTGAAAGAATGAATATTTCCAGAATTAATCTACAGATGGCTGATTTAACCGCATGGACAATTATCATAATTCTTGCAGCCTATTTGCTGAACAATCTTTTGGAATTCCTGATAAAAAAATTTTCAGGAGGATTCCGTTGATAAATATTATTAATTTAATGAAGTCTTACGGAGATGTAAAGGTTATTGAAAACCTTAATATCGATATTACTCTTAATAAAACTACAGCATTAATTGGACCATCCGCCTGCGGCAAAACATCTTTATTGAATATCCTTTCCGGTTTAGACGATGATTATTCCGGCAATATAATCAACATGCCGTCGCCGGTTAGTTACTGTTTTCAGGAAGACCGTTTGCTCGACTGGTGCAGTGTTGGTGATAACATTAAAATTGTTAATGAAAAAGTGAGTAGTGCTGATTATCAGGATATTGTAAGCATTCTGAAACTGGGGAATTGTCTAAACCGGAAGGTTAAAACCATCAGCGGCGGACAGAGGCAGAGAACTTCTATTGCGCGTGCGTTTTGTTATAAATCAGAAATTATATTTCTTGATGAGCCTTTTAAGTCGCTTGATATGACTCTTAAAACTGAGATTCTAAGGGATATAAATATTTTATCAGGCAGGGATGATAAAACTGTCGTTTTTACCACTCATGATTTGATTGAGGCATATCTAATCGCGGATATAATAATATTTTTTAATTTATCTCCGTTGAAAGATTATCGTAAAGTTCAAATTAATGTTGATAAAAATTCACGCAATATTACTGATGAATATATATTTTCTGATCTATATAAAATACTATAGTATATGGGAACAAATGAAAAAAATTCTAATCGTTGATGACAGCGCAACAGCAAGATTCTCAGTAAAAGCGGCATTGAAGGGCAATGATTTCCAAATATTTGAAGCTGTTGATGGCGAAGAAGCCTTAAGCCGCATCGAGCAGGTAAAACCTGACTTGATACTTCTCGATATTGAAATGCCGAAACTTTCAGGATTCGGTTTTTGTAAAAAAATGAGAAACCGTAATGATGAGTTTTCGAATACGCCGGTAATATTTATTACA
>CAYLTM010000220.1:0-5868 GCA_964386495.1 uncultured Leptospirales bacterium | reverse complement strand
GAGAAAGTGACCGGTTCCGGCGGATCGGTATTGATTGTGTCGATCAAATATGCCGATGGTCCAATCGTGTCAGTACCGAAACCGTTAGTCGCTCTAGCTGATATTGTGCAGGATGCTGATATTGTAAATGGAGCTGTATATGTCTGCCATGAACCACTGTCAATTTTGTATTCAACGATTGTTGGTGCATTTGTCGCGGTTATTGTGATAAGCTGGTTAGTGTTGTAAGCCGCACCGACCGGAGACAACGACACACTCGGTTTTACACCTGTTAGTGAATAGGTTAACAGCTTAGTCGCTGTTCCATACGCGTTGACGGCTTCAACCTCAATAACGCAACTGGTAGTAATGGTGAAAGACCCGCTGTATGTCTGCCATAATCCCCACGCCCCGCTCTGATTAATTCTATACTTCATGGTTGCGCCGTTGGTCGCACTTAGTGACGTAACTTGTGAACCGGTAAAATTTCCGCTGTCCGGCACAGCCGTAATTTCAGGAAATAACCCGTTTATAAATGGTACAGCTACGATGGTCTGGAAACCGTGGAAATCTGTCGCAACAATATTAAATGTGTTGTTAATATTTTTGAAAGAAGTCAAATTAATAGTATACGTGGTTCTTCCGTTTACAAGATTACAAGTTGTTCCGTTAACAGTAATCTGATTATTTGTAATACCATAATCATCATAAACGTCTATAGTAATATTGTATGTCGAAGAATTAATTGTTCCAATGACTGCCGGATTAACACTTATTACTGGCAGGGCATTTCCTCCAACTGTGTCTAAAGTTGTAAATGAAAGTTCATCCGTAGGTATCTGCGGATTCATAGTGATTGCGATGCTGTTTGGTCCAGTGATTCGGTAATAGTACTTCTTGTTTAGAGTTAATGTTCCAGGCGATATTGATATTTTATGCACCAGCAGGTTCGCGGATAATCCGCTTGGTATTTCTGAACTATATGATATTTTATCTGTTGAATATGCTGTGGAAAATAAATTTGTAGCTATAGGCATGTTGGTAGTAAAGTTTATGTCGCATGAGGTAGTTGTTCTGTTTGAGACCCACACACTGCCGATTGTCAAGGCGGACATGTTCGTTGGAGATACCGGAATGTCGTCGGTAGTAATAAATGACCATGAAGCGTTGTCATCTATAACGAGGTTTTTTCCCGAAGTATCGGTTATCTCGGATTTCAGTAGCACTGTAAATTTCTCGCCTTTCGGAAGCGGGGTGATTAAGTTCTGTTTCCACGTAAAACCCCCGTCATCGGAATATGGACTTCCGCTTAACAACGCTGAATGATTTTCAATAAAGAACGTGGATGAATTAACATTTGTAACTGCTTTTGAGAAAATGACCGATAATATAGAAGTGTTCGGGTCAGTATTGTTTCCAACTGGATTTTTCGACACAACAACCGGCGCGGGATTGGCGGTCGGATTCGAGGCAGTTTTAAATGTCACTGAATAATCCTTGTCGAGAGGTTCTGTATCAGCAGCTGAAATGTTTTTGCTTACAGTTATAGTGTATTGTGTATTGTACGAAAGATTTCCCGAAGGGGTAATTCGTAAAGATTTTTTGTCGGAATCCAGGTTATATGAGAAACTTAAAGCAGGGGTGATTGATATATTTGCAGCGATAGAATTTTCGTTGACTTGTCTGCTGAAAATTATAAATATGCTTGTATTGACAGGTATTTCAGCATCCAGCGAAGTTGGGAAAATTTGCTGAACCTTTAGATTTTTTGAGCCGGTATCGCTGATCACATTTTCCTGACTGGCAGTATCAGGCTGTATAGTCGCAGATTCGCCTGAACACATAATCAGAACTGATGTCAACGAGGCTATTGTTAAAAGTACAAGCTTTTTCATTGAAACTGATTATCTCTTTATTATATTTATAACTTGAATGTTTTGCTGGAAATATTTCCAGCGTGATAAAAATTAAATCAAATTTGTAAGAAATGTCAATAAGAAAATGTCTGAAAAAATAATAAATATTTTAGTTAACCATTATTTGTTAACGTGTAAATTTTTTGCTGTTTGCATAAACAGGAAGAAAAAATATTGCCTGCTGCAAAATAAATTTCGAAATATCATGAAATATTTTGAAGCGGTGATTCCACGCGTGTTTGGCATAGCTATTTTATTTGTGATTATTTTTCCATCAAAAGGTTTTGCCGCATTATCAACTGTAACGATCACATCCTTACCGTCTCCAGATATTATGTCAGACGGCAGGGGATATTTTTTAGCAAGCGGTGTTAATGCAGCTAAGACATATTCTTTTGATATACATTTTGTTAATCCTGGAGCAGGTGCTCAAACGGATTATGATTATTTTGAATTAACAATCCCAACCGATGGTGCTGACATTGTTGCTACCTGGGATGCTGATGGCGGGGGAATGAGTTTATCACCTGCAGTTGCCGGGGAGCTTGTAGCTATAAGAGATAACCCGTATTCAGATCTTTTAAGTGTTGATTGGTCAAATGACACTATTACCTTTGTCATACGTTTTTTTTGGGGGGCAGTACCTTCAATAAATACAAGTCAACCAATAGTAGCGACAGTTGTCTCGACATTCGGTGGAACGGTTTCAAAGTCCGATACTGCTGTTTTGACTTACGGTATTGCCGCTAATCCCCGCGTTGTTAGTTTCGCACAAAACGGAGAAGCCGCCGATGGCAAGGTACTTCCGGTTAACCGGATTGATTCTACAGGTAATGCGGCGGACTTCAACGTTACAGGCAGACTTGTTTATGATTTGCCTGGTTATTCCGGTGAGACCGCCGCGGATGTGATTGCCGACGATGATATTTCAAGTGTCACTCTGCAGCTTTGCAATAGAGACAATAACGCTTTGAATTATACGCATGGTACTACTGATACAGACAATAATCTATCGTATACAATTTTATCAACCCAAAACATCGCCCCTAGAACTCAGGGATATTATTGGCAGGTCAGCACTGTGTTTGCCGGAACTGGAACAACGGAAACATCACCTTCAGATAACCGACTGTCTATCGAGATAAACTATTGTACAGTTACAGGAATGCGATTTCTCGGCGGGGTAGGGCGTGGACCGACATCTCCGGCACCGGATAATTTATCGAGATATTACAGGCGTTACGGACAGGCCGGCACCCAGGTTGAGATTACCGCAAGAATGTTTTTGGATTCTGGAAGCGGTCTTAATATGCCTAATGATACAGTGTATACGGTTTCTTATACAAACGGAAGCAGTACCGGAACTTTCCTTTTGACGGTACCGGCAAATTCTCAGACAGGTACAGCGTTTCTTTCATATGATGCCGCAGGGGGATTCCTTGACGCGTGGCAGGCGAGTGAGACTACTGTTCCATGGACATACAGCATCAATGGTATTTCCAGCGGCGCTTACGGCAGGCAAATATCCGGTGACGGTAACGCCGCCGCGGTGACTAATGTTATTTACTGGGATAAGAATGATCCACCTTCAACAGGAACACCGGCAATCAATATTACCAGAGTAGCGTTATCGGCGAATTCGTTCACGCTGTATTGGACACCAATTAATTATTCAGTGATAGGTGATGAGGATATTTATGAATACAGAATTTATTTTCGGGAATATAAACAGGATAATTCCGAGCAATGGCGTGTGTGGGATTTCAATAACGACACGACCCTTAGATGGCCTAATCTTAATGAACATATAACCACAGAAGGAAAATATGCGTTAATCCCGGGTTTAAAAATTTATACAGTCTATGAATATTATATTACCGCTGTAGATATATTCGGTAATGAAATATCTCAGGCAAATGCCGGACCATTACCGGTTAATAGAATTATACGAACACAACCATATTCTGTAGAAATAGCTTTGTCGGATGGTATCACATTGTTTGACAACGCGAGCTTCGCGGATTTAACCCCGCAGGTAAGAACTCTCAGACGAACAAATATTAAAGTTGATATAACAATTATATCAGCAGAGGAAATGCCTCAAAAAGTTTATTTATGGTATGCTAGTGGTGATAAAGATACTTTGCCGGATATAGTAAATTCAGCGGAGAACAGAATCAACAGTGAAGGCTTTAATGAGACGACATTGTATTCAGTTGAAGCATTGAAAAGCGCTCCGAATGTTTTTACGGCTTATTTATCGACAGATGCCGCAGTCATGATAGACCAGTCAGCTGTGCGTTTTATAGTACAGACCGAAAGCGGCGGGATATCCGCGTTCATTGACTCGGAGGTTGAGCCTCACCCGTTGACTAATCCTAATGATGATGAATGGACGCTGTTTATTTCCGATACCGTTAATTTTAAACCGTGGCCTGTTCGAATTCTGAACAATGTGCTTACTTCGAAAAATCCAATATGCTATCCGGCTTATTATTTGACAGATGACGCATTTGTCACGATTAAAGTTTACGATATTAAAGGCCGTCCGGTCGCGACATTGCTCGATGACGCTTTTCGAAGGGGAGGACAAAATATAAAGGAAAACGGCTGGCGGGGTACCAATAGATCCGGTAAAAAACTTGGTATAGGACTTTATTATGTTCATTTTACGGCGAAGAGATCTTCTGATAATAAAGTTATATTAAACAAAACTTTAAAAATGGTCGTCAGTAAGTGAGTAATATTTATTATCTCAACACGGATTTCGATCTTTCAATGGGTGGACCTCTATTAAGCAAGTACAAATCTATGATGAATCAAATGTCTTCGTTTTTTATACCATGTGCCGGTAAAAATGATGCCGTTTATTTAAATACTATTGTACCGGATTATTATCTTGATTATCTATCTGCTGTGGGTTTTGAAATCCCCTCGATAATTTATGCACCAGGTTTAAAATTAGATGGTGTTCCTTTCTCTATACAGAAATATCGCTGCGAGGAAAACGTCAAATATGATAAGACTAAAGTGTGGGGTTGGACAAAGCAGGCTCTCGACAATGTTTCGCCCTTTACAGGAAATCATAATCACCCCGATTTCGATGTCGTGAAAAAAGTTAATTCAAAAGTTTTCAGCACCGCAATTGCGCAGGAATTATCGTTTGCGCCGGTACGCTATATTTGCGAAAAAATATCCGAGGTTGAAAAGGTTTTGAAGACCATTGATAAACCGGTGGTGATTAAACCTGTTTATGGGAGTTCAGCCGCAGGCTTTATTAGAAAGTCTGATGATTCTCTTTCAGCGAAAGAGATCGGTATTTTAGAAAGAGATTTGTCTATAGGTGAAGTAATAGTTGAACCTTGGGTAAACCGTATTGCTGATTTTTCAGTTAATTTTTTTGTTAATAAAAATAAGCCTCTCAAATCTTTTACTTATCAAATAATATCCTGTTCGCACAACGGAACCGTTATGGGTATCACGTTGTTTCCAAAAAATATCATGCCTGAAATTTCACCTGAACTGGAAAAGTGTATAAATGTTTGTTATGATAAACTTCAAAAGTCCGGATATTATGGATACGCCGGTATTGATGGTTATCAGTTTATAGAAAACAAGAAAATTTTGACGAACCCTCTTTCTGAAATTAATGCCAGATATACAATGTCGTATGTTGCAAAAAAAATTAGAAAAAGAGTAAACTCGAATTTTACGATGACAATGGATTTGATTTCTAATTTGAACACATCATTAAACCCAAGGATGTGGCTGGAAGATATGCTGTTGGATTATAAACAAAACGGCAATATGATAATCGCGTCGCCGCCTGAATTCATAGAAAACGGCAAGATTATAAAGGCGAGAAAGGTCGCGGTATGTAATTTCATGCCTATTAAGCAGTCTGAACCTTGATTTATGGGATTAAGATGAGTCTAAGAAATCCCTCGGCTCCGCCGCGTCCCTTTGACAAGGG
>CAYLTM010000219.1:2681-5884 GCA_964386495.1 uncultured Leptospirales bacterium | reverse complement strand
ACCGTTATCCTATATTGCCGGACAGGAACCACTATATGTAGCTTTTTCCAAAAAATCGCCACGTGGAAAAGATACCTTTGAAAAAGTTTCATTAGCCCTACAGACTTTACAGAACAATGGCACATTGGAAACAATAAGAAATAAATACCGTAAAGCATCTAAATAGTTTCTGTAGAATTATTCTCTGAGTTTATAACAGCAAATTAGATTTCTGATAAATAAAACACCATAATGAATTTGTTTTTATTATGGTGTTTTATGTGGTCTTTTCTTTCAGAATAATTCTTATATCATTGTATTATTTGTATCTGCTTATATAGTTACGATGCTTCGATATGTGGAGTACCACTACTCAACAAGCGGTGCATCGAGTAGTCTTTAGATTATCGAGATGTGTTTTTCGTAAAAAGATTTTTTGGAGATTAAGCTTTTTTGAAAAATTTATCGAAATGACCGGTGAATATCAAAACAAGAAACAAGCGGATTGAAGTACATTTAGAATTGACTGTCGAATTTATTGAATCCCCAGCAAATATTTATAAATACTATTATTACAAAATCATTATATGATTAATCGTTGACAGATAAGTTTTGTTTTTGACAATGCTTTAATAATAATTTTAATTTAAGATCAATCTAAAATGTGAATAATAAGTGAATATGAATAAAATAAAATTAGCTATTTTCTTTCTGATTATTGCCTTTATTATGAGCGTTCCGTTTATGTTTCAGAGGTATCTGAATAATTTACAGAAAGAGACTATTCTAAAGGAACAAATAACAAAATTAATTAAAACAACCTTTAATAAAGCTGTCCGAATCGATCAGGCGCATTTTAATGTATTTGGAAACATTGTTTTGGACAATGTTCTTATATCCAACTACAGTGATTTTAATGATAATTTGATATTTATCAACTGCCGTCGAATGGAGATCTCTGTCGATTTAAAGCGTATGCTGAAAAAGAACATTATCGTAATTGACAAAATATATTTCGATTCACCAGAAATTAACCTTATTAAAAAATTCAGTGATTCCTATGAAAATAACTTTAAACAACTTTTGGAATTAAACATTCTAAAAAACATAAACATTAAAAAGGGTAAAAAAATTACCATGGAAATTAGCAATGGTAGTATTAATTACCGTGAAATGTTTAAAGATGATGCGCTGAAAATTTATATTTATAGTATAGATGGCTTTATTACTCTAAACAATAAATTGGCTGAAACTTCTATTTCAGGAAAAATAGATAATTATCTGACAAAAAAACTCAGTAGTTCCCTATTCTTTATTGATGGCAGTATTTTATTCGACAATAATTATCATTTTATAAATGTTAATCAGAAAATAAAACTTCACAATATTGATGTGTCATATATAAATCCCTATTTGGAAAAGAAATTTAATCTACGTTACCTTGCGGACGGCGGAATATCCGCGGATCTTGTATTAAATGCTTTTGAGGACAACATAAGTCTATCAGGTAAAACTGATTTTATTAATCTGAAAGTTATGACAAATCTAACAAATGAACCCAACTATCTTATTGTTAAGAACGCGAATATTTCTCTAAATTTCAATACGGACCTTTTTCATAATATGGAAAGATTAATATTAAGAACATTTTCAATAAATGATGAGAACTTCAACATTAAAGGAAAAGGTGCTTTTATAAATAACAATCTTGAAACAAAAGCACAATTGAGTTTAAGTTCAAACGATATTAATCTCGGTGTACTTTCCAAGTCTTTTTCGCCGGTCAACGCTGTTGCCTATAAAGGAAATTTAAAATTCAATACTGATATTGATTACGATTTTATTAAAGAAAGTCCCGACTGTGTAAAAATCAAAATGAATCTAAATGATTTTACAGTAGTTAATAACTCCGATGGAATAAAGAAAAATATCGTTGAGGCGGCTAATTTAAAACTTGAACTTAATAATGGTCAGTTTGTTTTAGACTCATCGGGTAAAAGCGGCAAATCCGACTTTTCAATAAAAATCGACACATTTATTACTAACTGGAAAATCTTTTCATCAAATTCTTATGTTAATATTTACTCGCAAAACTTTGAATTTGCTAAAATATGTTACCTTTATTATTATTTTAACAACTGGATAATTGATGAAGCTCTCATCGATAGAATGGTTGGTTATGACGGTGTGTTTTTTCTTGCCAGGCCATATGGACGATTTCTTTTTAATAATAACATTGATATTAAGCTTGGAGCTAATTCTGTTTTGATGGGTGACAAATCCAAGTTGGAGGACTGTATTTTCCAGCTTAAACTTGACAAGGCAAAACTTTCTACAGAAAAGTTTTCAGTTCGCGGTTATGATGCAGCGTATAGCATGGATTTACGGGCTGATTTTTCACAAAACTACGCGATATTTAAAGCAGATTGTTCTGTCACCAATTTTAATCTCACAGCTTGGAATAAGGACAGCGGTATTGATGAAGTAATCACGGGAAATCTTTCTGCGGGATTTAATTATGCTGTGAATGGTTTCAGACTGAAACATTTGATCTTTAACAACACCCTTGCTGTATGGTGTGAATTATCAAATGGAACACTATCCAATATCGGTATACAAAAAATGTTTAATACATACCTGAAAGATTCCAACTACTCTGATTATTCAGTTAAAACGATTAACTATACAAATTTCGGATTTAAGTATCAGCAGAATAATCTTAATCATCACATATATGGTCTAAGAATGTACAGTGATTGCATCAATTTTTCTACTGCTGGAAATTATTATTTCAAAGATGGCTTTAATATTCCTTTTCAGGCGGAACTAGTTTTTAAAGACGAGAATATTATTAAAAAACAAAATATCCCTCTTCTGTTGAAAGGAAATCCTTATGATCTTAAACTTATTTCTAGAAATCAAGCTTTTCCTTTTGAAAAAAGTATTTGGGAATAAATAATTTTTATTTGTTGACCAATATAAGATATATTCTCTAATCAATATCATTAAATTATTTTATAGGGGTAAATTTCATGAAAAAAGTTTTTAAACTTTTAGTAGCTGTTTCAGCTTTTTTTTTACTACTCTTCATAATATTCTGGTTTTCAACATATCATCCTGATGAAATACAAAAAGAAAATGTTACTTGTAAGGAAAACCCTCCTCTTCTTCAAAAAGGTCAGAAAGTTAAAGTTTTAAATTGGAACGTTCAGTATATGGCTGGT
>CAYLTM010000219.1:360-2671 GCA_964386495.1 uncultured Leptospirales bacterium | reverse complement strand
AAAAACTATGTATTCTTTTACGATGAATGGGATGGCTCCGGTCCGGACTCAAGACCTAGTAAAGAAGATATTGCTGTAACTTTTGACGAAGTTGTGCGGATAATCAAAGAAGAAAATCCTGATATTATACTTCTTCAAGAAATGGATGATAACGCTAAAAGAACTGATCATGAAAATCAGCTTGAACGTTTGATGAGTATTCTACCAGAAGATTTCAAATGTTCTACATCAGCATATTACTGGAAAGCAGCGTTTGTTCCGCATCCTAAAGTTATGGGAAGTGTCGGTATGCAAGTTGCCGTAATTTCCAAATACAAAATTGATTCGGCGACTAGATATCAGCTTCCATTAATGCCGGCAAATTTCATTATGCAGAATCTTAATTTTAAAAGATCCTTTATCGAAGCGGTAATTCCTGTTGAAGGCGGAAGCCCTCTTAGTGTTATGAGCATTCACATGGACGCTTTTGCACAGGGAACCGATACTATGCAGCAGCAGGTAGAATATGTTAAAAAGACATTGTTGGATATGGAAGCGAAAAATCAAAGCTGGTTAATTGCTGGTGATTTTAATCTAGTACCTCCAGGAAAATCATATGATCTTCTTCCAGAAGCAGAAAAACCTATGTTTCAAAAAGAATCAGAAATTTCTAAACTTTATGAAACTTTCAACGCACTGCCAAAAATTTCTGATGTTGACGGACCCAATAGAGAAAAATTCCTAACTCACTTCCCTAACATATCTAAAACAACCGACAGGGTGCTTGATTATTATTTTTACTCTAAAAATATTATTGCTGAAGATTTTTACGTAAGACAGAATGATACTTTGAAAATATCTGACCATTTACCAGCAATTATGATTTTTAATGTAAAATAGTAATAATGGTAATTGCACATTAGTCCCGTTCGTTTCGATACAAACCTTTCAGGTTTACTCAACGAGCGGGACTCTCAAATAATCCTATATGCCTGAAAGAAAGTCTATTATTTTATCTGTTCTTTCTTCCGCGATTTTTTTACTTTCTCCAAGATAGTCTGCGCATTTTTTAAATTTCTTAATAAACAATTCGCGGTCTTTGTGAGTAACTATGCTGATCATGTCATTTACCGCGGTTAAATATTTTTCCATTACTACTAGTGTAGATGGATTATTTAGTGAGATATCCGCGTAGAGTTCCGGATTCTGATTCAATATCCGGTTGGCGAAATCACTTCGTATACGGTAAACCGGTGATGAGTAATTATTGATTTCGTTAATATCAGCGTTGAGATTAAGCAGAGTATCAACAAATGTTATTGTTGTAAGGTGCATAAGCCCCTGAACAATTGACATTATTTCATCGTGCTTTTCAGGTGTGGAAATTTTAACAATCGCCTTCTCTTCATTCATTAGAGCTGAAATTTTGGGAAGCCAATAATCCCCCCTTCCTGGAGTTAATACCACAACCTGATTTTCAAAAGTTGTGACAGATGGTCCAAACACAGGATGGCATCCAAGGACTTCACACACAGAGTATGTCATCATCGTTTCGACTTCCCTGCTTTTCAAGGATGTTAGATCCATTATCAAACCATCCTTTTTAACCAATGGAGCCAGACGCTTAATTACATCGATAGTATCCGCAATCGGAACCGTAATAATCAGTATATCCGACATTTCCGCGCACTTCTCAGGTGTAATATCCGTCCTCCTTGATGATATAATCACATCATAATCATGACGTTTGAAAAATTCCGCAAATAAGCGACCCATGCCGCCAGTACCTCCCACTACACCTACAATTGCTCCCATATGACCATCCATAATTTAATTGACAATAATAGCACTAAAGATAAGTAATGGCGGTATGCAATATGCAGAAACGCCACGAATAAAATGAAAAATACGAATTCATTTCGGAATTCCGACTTGTCGATTGATACAGGATGTATAATTCGATATCCTGAATTAATGCAAATAAAAAAATATTTGCCGCCTTTTTTTTTGGAGGAAAAATGAAAATTAATAGACGGGACTTTATAAAATATACTGCCGGAACAGCTGCCGTAATTGCAGCCGCCGGTATATCGGTCAAAGAAAGATTTTATCCAAAAAAAAGTAAAACCAATGGAACAAAAAAACACTATACAGTCTGTCCGCTATGCAGTTGCGGCTGCGGAATTATTATTTATACAAAAAACGGAAAACATGTCTCAATATCTGGTGATCCTGAAAACCCTATTAATAAAGGAACAATCTGTCAAAAAGCCCTTTCCTCGTTACAATTAATTAATAATCCTTCACGGTTAAAAACTATTAAATACCGTAA
>CAYLTM010000219.1:0-350 GCA_964386495.1 uncultured Leptospirales bacterium | reverse complement strand
CAAATTCACGTGAATGGGAAGATTTATCGTACAGCGAAGCCATAGAAAAATTAGCCCGTCGAATAAAAAACGTCAGAGATAATTCTTTCACCGCTGATTCCGCCGGTATTCCGGTTAACAGAACTGAAGGAATGATTACTGCCGCAGGAAGTAATCTAACAAATGAAGAATCCTATCTTGTGAATAAATTCTCGCGAATACTTGGTATACCGGAAATCATCACAGACAGCATCGTGAAAAACGACCTCAAAGACAATGCTTTGAAAAACACGATAGGAATCTCGGCTAACTCAAATCCCATATCAGACATTGAAAACAGTAAACTAATTATTATTGCGGGTTCTAATACA
>CAYLTM010000218.1:4486-5929 GCA_964386495.1 uncultured Leptospirales bacterium | reverse complement strand
TTATAAAGATTAATACCTTCCTGGTAATATTTATCAGACTCCTGCCTGTCTGTGCAGGAAAATATCAGAAAGAACATTGTGATGAAAATTATTTTGATGATATTCTTCATTGTTTTGTTAATCATAAACCTATCCCTTTAATTGATAGTTCCGCGGTTTCAGAAATCAGTTTTCGTATGTGTTCATCTCTGTCTTTTTCTGCGGCAAAAAGATTTTCGATGTTTGAAGTATAACGAAGGCCTGTTACAAATCGTACGGGGTTCTCTTTGTATGAACGATTATAATCATAAATAATATTTCCGCTGATAGTCGGAGCGATAGAATCTTTATGCAGCAAATCTATAGAAGTAAAAAATACATTCGCTGAAGAAAATACATCATTAGCACCTGAAATAATCTTAACATGAAGTACCGCTTCATAAATATCATAAAATAAAACGATTGGATTATTCGGCAAAGATCCGACCGGAAAATATTTCTCTGAACATCTTTTTTTTGTAATCGACGCATAATCAATGTACAAAGTAGGAATTTCTTCGGTCTCAGAAAAAACATCATTAAATAAATCATTATTAATTACGATTCTACAATTCTGATCCGCCAGTTTTCTTTCAACAGTAGACTTCCAAATATGCGAAAGACTATCATCCTTTTGAAAAACCGCTTTGTTGAATGACACTTTAAAAACTTTAGATTTTACCGGTGACTCATTTTTCACTGCCGGAATGGATTTATCCCGAACAGGTATGCTGACAGTAAAATTTTCACTCCGCGGAATAGTTGTGTCCGCTTTTGTAAAATCAGTAAATTCAAATTTTTTTTGAATATTCATAGCGATCTCCTTATAAATTATTAGTTACTTCCTAAATGAATTCCGAATGGTGCTTGATTAAATGTTAATAATAACCGGTCATTAAGGGTGGAGGGACACATGGGTATGTCAGGAACTGACCGGTTATCACTAGAGGTTCTGCATTTAAGCAGTCAAAAACATAGAAGCGCTAATATTTTAAACGATGAATGAATCAGTTTAAGAACTTCATTTAAAATAATTAATGCCTCTATTAATATATAAGACAAAAAATCGAAAGTTAAGAAAAAAAATTTAAAAAAAGATAAAAAAAATGAAATTTTTTTGGATATCAACCTTGATTTAATCGAAATTTTATTCTTGCATAAAATCCGCTATATAAAATACTCGATAATATGAATAATCAAAAGCCTGTAAAACATAATAACTCATTGTTTAACAATACGACATTCTCGTGTTTCTTAGTGCTTTTTGAAAATCCTTTGGATTGGAAAAATTCTACAGAAAAAGAACAAAAAGAAATAATCAACAACATCCATCATAAAGCTAAAATAGATTATGTTAATAAAGAATTTGAAAATATTTATAAAATTAGAAAACAGAATGTAATAGGAAAGAATCTTTTAAATTCC
>CAYLTM010000218.1:0-4476 GCA_964386495.1 uncultured Leptospirales bacterium | reverse complement strand
GGTCTGGAAAACAATCTGTCGGAAAATATTATAAAAGAACTTTTCGAAGACGGTTACACGTATAATAAGGAATTGAAGAAAAACTTTATCAATGAGGAGATGTTCTTAAAAAATATCAGGTTCTGTATATATAACAAGATAGGTATTACCGGATATTATATTGCTGAATCTCCTCTCGAATTTGTAAAACCAGGGATGTTGATACGCAGTGATTTTGACGCTTTCGATTCAATATTAAATGCCTCACCAAACCTTTTTATATTTCTAGATAAACATGGAATAATAATAAATACAAATATCACATATTTCAAAAATGTTTTTTATTGTAAAGAAAATGATAATGTTCTATCGAAGCCGTTGGCAGAATATTTTTCAAATGATATTGGCGAACATAATAAATATCTTTACGAAAAAACTATTGAAGATAAAGTGAAAAATTCTTTCGAAATGAAAATCAATGGTAAAATTTTTGAAGTGATTATATATCCCATACTTGAAAATAATCAAAATGTTCAATTTATAGTTTGTTCGCTGAATGACATCACAAAAAAAATTGAATCAGAAAAAAAGATCTTAACCTATCTCGAAAAAGAAAGACAGCAGATTGGGCAGGAACTCCATGATGAATTGGGGCAATATCTGACAGGAATATCACTGCTAATGGAATCTCTTCGAAAAAAAATAAAAGAAGAAAACTCGCCATATCTTGAAAAAATTGAAACAATCTCCGGCTTAATTGTCCAATCAATTAATTTTACGCATAATCTAGCGAAAGGTCTTAGAACTGTCACAAAAGAAGGTGATGAGCTTGTATTGGAAATTGAATTATTATGTGATGACATAAAAAGAAAATTCGATATCAATTGCATTTTCAATAATAAATTGACAGTTGAAATACTAAATACGCAAATATCTACTCAGATATATTATATCGCGAAGGAAGCTTTAAATAATGCCGTAAAACATTCAAAACCGGATTACATACTTGTAGAAATTTCCTCCGACAAAGATTTTGTCTGGTTAAGAGTAGAAAACAATGGTGTTTCTGATAATAAAGAAAAAATACGACAAGGACTTGGTAGAGAAATTATGAGCTACAGGGCAAAAATTATAGGAGCGAATTTTTCAATTCTAAAAATTGGAAATAATTTCCGCGTAGAAGTAAAATCGCTGAACCGCTTATAACAGTAATCAGGCTGTCGATTTAACTTCGACACCCTGATTACAAGAAATTTGATTTGTTTGAAAAACTTATATAGAGGACCATAATATGCTGCAAAAAATATTAATCAAAAATTTTGTTCTTATAGAAGAAGTTGAGCTGGAATTTAAAAACGGACTGAATATATTAACAGGGGAAACAGGTGCGGGAAAATCCATACTCATTGACGCGATATCAGGTATACTCGGGGATAAAATGAGCACCGACATGATACGCACAGGATGTGAAAGATCGGTTTTAGAGGGAGTCTTCGACATTGGCAAATCACAGAACATCACAAATATATTGAAAGACGCTGGAATCGACTGCGATGACGATATACTGATAATAAAAAGAGAATTGTTCTCCAGCGGAAAGGGCAGATGTTTTATTAACTCACAACAAATACCTGTTGCTAAACTGAAGGAAATCGGCGAGCTTCTTCTGGTTATACATGGACAGAATGAATATCAGAACATCGCCCGGATTTCCATGCACCGCGAGCTGCTTGATAACTACGGCTGCAACGCGGAACTGCTTGATAAAGTGGGATCTCTATATAATGAGCTTCAGGAAATTCGTGAAAAGCTAAGTTCACTGGAAATGGACGAAAGAGAAAAAACACGTCGAATAGAATATCTGAGTTTCGCACTGAACGAAATTAAAAACGCCAAACTACTGCCGAATGAGGAAGATGAGTTACGCGAGGAATCCGACATATTGTTAAACGCGGAAAAAATATTTGAAAGCATAAATCAATCTTATGAACTTATGAAGTCTGAATACGGAATGCTGACAAGCCTGAAAAAAATTGATAACCATCTATCATCGATTTCAGAAATAGACACGAACATCGCCCTACAACTCGACAACCTTCGTAACGCGGGATACATTCTTGAAGATATCGCGGTTTTTCTGCGCAGCTACGAAAACAATATAGATTATTCGCCCGACAGAATCAATCAGGTTGAAGAAAGGTTATCGCTCATAGCATCGCTGAAAAAGAAATATGGAAACTCATTAGCCGAGATTATGCAGTTTGCTGAAAAATGCGAATCGGAATTAAACGCGATATCATCCAGTGAAGAAGAAAAGGAAAAACTTGGAGAAATACACAAAAAGAAAATAGAGGAAGCGAAGAAAATTCATAAAACGTGAAATAAATGACAACGGTGAAATCACCCATAATGGAAAAACATATATGCTATATCCTCATGGTCTCGACAAAATAGAATTTATGCTGTCGGCTAACGCAGGAGAATCTCTGGTACAGCTCAAGAAGGCCGCGTCCGGCGGAGAAATGTCGCGAATAATGCTCGCTCTGAAAAAGGTGATACTATCAAAGGATGTTGTCGAGTCGCTCATATTCGACGAGGTGGATGCCGGTATCAGCGGAAAGACAGCAGAGGTCGTCGGAAAAAAACTAAAGTCTCTCGCTTCGGAGCGGCAGGTATTGGTGATTACGCATTTGGCTCAGATTGCCGCCATGTCGGACAACCACTTTTTTGTGCAGAAGTTTACTGAAAACAACAGAACCTTTACATCAGTGAAAAATCTCAGCCGCCACGAAAAGGTCTGTGAAGTCGCGCGTCTCCTTGCCGGAGAAAAAATAACCGACCTGTCAATACGCCATGCCGAAGAGATGATTACTCAGATGGAAGACTAGATGGTATATTATGCAAACACTTTATTGTTCCACGGACTAGAAAACTATTCCTAATCCGAAGACATAGCCATCATTTTAAATTTTTCGAAATTTCATCAACTCTGAATTTCACAATTCTCCGGATCAGTTCGGTAGGAAGGTCTTCATTAATTGGAAACTGAATAGAACCTTTCGCGTGTTTGTATTTCGCCAAATCTTTCTCAAAAGCAGCTATACCGCAAGGAGTCGGATAAAATCCAATATGATTTTCATAGGCGGCAAAATGGACAAGATTTTCAGTCAAATAAAAAGTAGGCATCTGATAGCTGATTTTTTCCTGAGCCCGCGGGGCAAGCTCTCTAATTATTGCCCGCAATTCAATTAATTTTTTCTGGACATTAACCGGAAATAATGAAATATATTCATCAATATTGTTAAATTTCTTTATACCCATGATAAAAGATACCTCACTCTAGCTGATTTCGTGAGAAAATGTGTGATTACCATTATGCAAAATCCAATGAGAAGTGCGATAACATCGGTCTGTTTGTTCATGTCGAAAATCAGAATACTCCATCCGAATAATATCCATTGCACACAATAGATTACTGTGACATTTTTACTCCAAAAGGTCAGCAATTTTAGAACGATATTATCTTCTTTCATCTTTCCGGTAATAAACACGCAAAGCGGAAACCATAAAAAGATAAAGCCGAAAATCAGCAAATGTATTGATGCTCCGCTTCTGGAATAATCACCAGCTGGAAAAATATTGAATAAAGCGATTCCAGAAATAAAAAATATAACCCCAAATAAAATTGATTTAATGAAGTTCTTTTTGATTACGATTGTTAAGAAAAATTCACTCAAGAAAACTCCAATCATTGGATAAACAACCCACGGAAAAAATGGAAAGAAAACAGTTTCTTTATCGGTTCCCCACAGCACTTTTGTTACAGTTAGATTATCAATACCCCAGATAAACGGTGAGACAATCAGAATTATGATTATTATTAATGGATATATTATTCGATGAAACGGAATAATTTGCAATAGTGAAATAAATATATACGATAGTCCGGCAAGCTGTAGAATATCAACCATAAAAAAAACATCATACAATTCCTTTAATCCCGTCAAGCCTAGTGCCGTGCCTAAAGACATCGGCAAAACAAATCTTAGTATATTTAGAAGATAGGCGAACAAAAGCAGCTTTAATCCACGTATAGAACCCTGTTTAATATGTATTCCAGATTTTTCCATAAAAATTCCCATTATCACCATAAAAACCGGAGCTGCTGGTGCGGTTCCCAACAATAGAAATATATTGCCGAGGATGGTCGCACCTTCTCCTTTAGTTTTCTCATGGACAAGAATGCAATGCTGTGTAATCATAAAAAATATAGCTATCCCTCTTGCAAAATCCAGATAGTAAATTCGTTTTTGCTGTTTTACTTCCATAGATTATCTCCAAAAAATGTGTTTAATAATTTGTAATTAAATCGTTCTTTATAGAAAGCGGCATGATACGCTTTGTCTTTATAAGTAAAATATGTCAAATACATATCAACGGTGGTTTTATCTAATCTCCATATAGTATGGAATAATTATACTATCTGGAGATATTATG
>CAYLTM010000217.1:3918-5940 GCA_964386495.1 uncultured Leptospirales bacterium | reverse complement strand
ATCACCGCACATGCGATGCACAGTTGATCGGTCATATCCGAGTCGTGTACGCTTATCTTACGGCTAAAGCATAGTGAGCCATTCTACGATAGTTCATAAAGTTAGAAAGTCGATAGTTGATAAATTAAAAAGAAAGTCGCCGTAGAAAAAAATATTTTCCATAGCAATCTTTTTACTTTTCACTGAAAGAATTAATATATATGATATAACATAAAACATTCATAATTCATAATTCATCGATTATTTAGCTGAGTCCATCGTGCTAAGATTAACGAAGATTAGTGCAGATAATTAATTTAGATGTTTAACAGTTGTAGAATTTGCTTTGCGATAGTGATTGACAGAAACTTTTAATAGTAACCAATGTCACAAAATTCAATCATTAAAGCAAAATTTGGGAAGGCAAATGTCATACATCAAAGAAGTTACTGTGAAAAAAAATATCTATTTGAATCTTATTTCAGGTCATCCGTGGATATTTTCCGGAGCTGTGGAATCTGAACCCAAGGATATGGAGAACGGCGGACTGTGCAGGATTATTTGCGGTGGAAAATTTATAGGAATTGGTTACTATAACAAGAATTCCGACATCAGAATCAGGATTCTTTCCCGAAAAGAAGTTACTGTTGACGCTGATTTTTTTTATGAGAGGCTTAATAATCTTTACAAAGAAAAATTAAAATATCTTTCAGCGACTAACGCTTTTCGCCTTTGTTTTGGCGAAAGTGATAATCTGCCTGGGCTTGTTGTTGATATTTATGATGATGTTGCTGTCATACAGGCTCATACCATGGGTATCGACAATGTTAAAAAGCTTATTGTTGATGCTCTTGCTAAAATTAAACCCTTCACTATGATTTATGAAAAATGTGATATTTCCGCAAGAACCAGGGAAGGGCTTCCTAAAAAAGCTAATGAGATATTATACGGTACCGATAAGAGATATGTTAATATCTCTGAAAATGGTTTTAATTTTAAAGTAGATATTTTTGAAGGACAGAAGACCGGCTTTTTTCTCGATCAGAGAGAAAACCGCAGAACAATTACAGAGTACTGTTCCGGTAAAAATGTTCTAAACTGTTTCTGCTACACTGGCGGGTTTTCCGTATATGCCGCAAAAACTGCTAAATCTGTTACGAGTGTTGACATCTCAAAACAAGCGATAGAAATGTGTAAAACAAATTTTGCTGAAAATAATTTTCCGCTGGAGAATCACAACTTTGTCGTCAGCGATGTTTTTGATTATCTAGTTAACCTGGAAAATTATAAATTTGATTTTATCATTCTTGATCCGCCTTCATTCGCGAAAAATAAAAATCAGCTGACAAACGCGATAAAAGCCTATACGACAATTAATTCAAAAGCATTAGAAAAGCTCCCGGACTATGGAATCCTTGTGTCAGCATCCTGTACCACTCATGTTGATGATATGACGTTTATTAAAATTCTTCATCAGAGTGCTGTTAATGCTAAGTGTCAGATAAAAATTGTCCGGTCGAATATTCAGCCGATTGATCATCCTTATAATTTGATGTTCCCTGAAGGGCGGTATTTGAAATTTTACATCGTAGAAAAGTTTCCAGTATTATAATAATTTACGGAGTAATCGTATGAACGAGCTATGGTGGAAGTCTGGTGTGATATATCAGATATATCCGCGAAGTTTTATGGATTCCAATAATGACGGTATCGGCGACCTTCAGGGGATTATATCAAAACTTGATTATTTGAAAACCCTTGGTGTGAATGGCGTGTGGATTTCACCTGTTTATCCTTCTCCAATGAAGGATTTTGGTTATGATATATTCAACTATACAGGTATAGATCCAATATTCGGCGATATTGAAATTTTCAAGCAACTTCTTGAAGAGGCACATAAACGCAATATTAAAATTATTATGGATCTCGTAATCAACCACACATCCGATCAGCATCCGTGGTTTTTAGAATCGAGGAGCAGTAAAGATAATCCCAAACGAGACTGGTATATTTGGCATCCTGGTGCGAACGGAAAAGTACCGA
>CAYLTM010000217.1:1204-3908 GCA_964386495.1 uncultured Leptospirales bacterium | reverse complement strand
TGCCAATTTGAAATGCGAAGCGCGTGGTTTATGGACAGCATTACCAACGAATATTATTTAGGAACCTTTACCAGAAATCAACCGGAACTTAATTGGCGTAATGCAGATCTTCAGAAACAGGTATACTCGGAAATTGATTTTTGGCTTCAAATGGGTGTCGATGGCTTTAGAATGGATGTCGCTAACTGGTATGTAAAGGATGATAAATTCAGAAGCAATCCGTGGAGTTTGAAAAAAGGTTTTTTGAATTTTTTTCAGAAACATATTTATGACCGTAACAGACCCGAGACTCATCAGATTTGCAAGGAGATTAGAAAACTGACTGATAAATATCCTGAACGAATGCTTGTCGGAGAAATATTTTCAAGGGACATTTCTAAATCGGTTGATTATTACGGCAATGATGATGAGCTGCATCTTGATTTTCTTTTTCAGAAATGGGGCGCGAAGAACTTTAGAGATAGTGCGATCAAGTTTTATAACTCATTAGGAGAAAAAGGTTGGCCGAATTTTACGCTTAGTAATCACGATCAGCCCAGGCATTATTATCGTTACAAAAAAGGTAATAAGACTAAAGATCGAGCAAAGGTAGCGGCTGCGATGCTTCTAACACTTAAAGGTACACCGTTTATTTATTATGGCGAAGAAATCGGTATGACAAACGGAAAAATTCGCGGTAAGGATATTCAGGATCCGCTCGGAAAATCCATATCATTTTTAGGCAGAGACGGAGAGCGGACTCCTATGCAGTGGGATTCTTCATTGAACTCCGGGTTTTCAAAAACAAAACCCTGGCTGCCGGTCAATCCTGACTATATCTGGAAGAACACCGTTGTTCAGCAGCGTGATCCTAACTCGCTGTTAAATTTCTACGTAAAAATGATTAATTTGCGAAATTCTAGAAATTCTTTGAAGCATGGTGATATATATTTTATTGATAATGACGCTAAAGATTACATGGCATATCAGCGTTTTATAGAAAATGAAATTACTTTAATAATCATAAATTTTTCCGGCAGTAAAGTAAAAGCAAAAATTGACGCTGAATCCTATAAAACAATTATTTTTAATAATTATGAAAGAACGCATTTTGATAACTTTAATAATCTCGAATTGGCACCTTATGAAATTATTATTTTAGAAGTTTCGTGAAGGATTTTGTCGATCAATGTAATCAGTCCGTCACTTATTAATGATTTGATAAGTGATAGACTGATTAGAAAATATTATGTCTATTTCGTGGTTTATTTCGTGTTTACTGATACTATACTGTATTCCTGCGGACTATCGAACTGTGTTTTATAATCATTTGAGCTAAGAATAATAGTCGATAATAGATTTAGAGCTTCCGGCTGCAGATTATAATATATGCTGACTTCCTGTTCAGCAAAATTTTTTCCTTTTATCCCTGAAAATATCTGATTTAAGAATGAGTTGTCTTTGTTTTCGGCATTAATCGCCGCGACCATTTCGTAGGATTCTTTTGATTTTTTCAGTTCATCTGAAAATTGCGAGCTGCTAATATATTTGAAGGGGTTAGCGATATTTCCATCGACAAAATTATTAAATTTTCCTTTATAGTTTATCTGCATAATTTTGTTGGATTTGTAATCGATCAGTAATGTGTAAAATCCTGTATTTGCATACATTATACTTCCCGTACCACGGTTATCAGAGTAAACTTCAAAGCATACTATTGATTGCTGTGATTCGACAACTGCTATACGTGTACCGTTTTTTTCTATAAATCCATTTAATTTATACGTGTCGACCGATCCGAAATATTTTGAATAACCCTTAGTAAACTGATCGGATTTTGTAAACGCTTTAGTTGACATGTTCCATGAATCTCCAATTTTTCTTGGAGTGTTGTCCATCGCGGAAAATGCTTGTGACATTGAATATTGATTTTCAATACCATAAAGAGAATATGTGTCATGTGAAACAAAATATTGTCTATTCGTAAAAATATCATCTGACTTAATAATGGAATCTGTAATATACGCACTACGGAAAAAATTTAATATATGCGAATCATATTTACCGCTGAATTCATTATTTTCGGAATTATATTCACCGTCTATCGATGACAATTTACCGCTAGAGCCATCGTATGAGTAACTTAGGAATTTCCGATAAACTTTATAATTGAAGTTTATTATATTGTTGAAATCATAATCTCTTTTGAAACAGTTTGTCAACGCTACTCCCTGCATTTCTTCAAGATTCGGAGACACTAATTCGAAATTTTCAATATATTGATCTGGAAAATCTGATGAGCTGATTTCCTTTAGAGTGCCGCATGACAGTATTAGAAGTATTAGTAATGGAAATATATTTTTCACAAAATCCTCGATATCTTAATTTGTTAAATTTGCTATTCGAAACCACTTTTTGTTTGGTATAAGTTTATGTGATATTTACGTCAAGATAATTATTTTTTACTGGACGTACGATACTTCAATAAATGACTTGAATTTTTTGATTTCTTGACCGAATTATATATCTGAAATACTATGGTTATTCAGGTTAATGAGTTATTTTTGATAACCGGTTATTACCAAAAAAATACGAAGGTTTAGATATTAAATCTAAAATTGAAGGTGGTTTGCCAAAAGAATTCGCATTTAACAAGGATGCGGTTAACAAAGAATACGTTTGGGCACCAATTAAATTTGAAAAATATGTTGACCGTTGTTCGGAA
>CAYLTM010000217.1:306-1194 GCA_964386495.1 uncultured Leptospirales bacterium | reverse complement strand
TGTTGAATATGCTGGTTTTTTTAATAGCGATCGGAGAAAATGCTTATAGTGTAGATAATGCGTCTGATAAAGTTTATGTGTTGTGTTATCATACTTTTAAAGGTGAGCAGCAGATATATGACGTTTCTCCCGCAGAATTAGAAGATCAAGTTCGATCTCTTAAAGCTCTCGGTTATAATTTTATAACATATCAGGAACTTGTGTCCGGTAATTTAAAAGGCAATAAGAACATTCTCGTTACTATTGACGATGGTCATGTCTCAATCAAAAATGTCAGTGAAACAGTATTTAAACAGTATAATATTAAACCTGTCCTATTTATTTATCCGAATATTATCGGAAAAAAAGATTACGTTTTGAATTATGATGATTTGAAAAACTACATCGCACAGGGTTATACAATTGGTGCACATGGCTATTATCATCAGTTTGTTAATGGGAGTATTCCGATATTACTATCGAGCATCTTGGAAAAGCTGATTATCGTTACGCTTTTACCATTAAACAGCGCCAGACTATACTTCCGTTAGAGAACAATATGAAAAATTTTGAAATGCCTAGATATATGGTAACTAAAGGTTCATGGAATTATATCTTGTCGATTTTGAAACGTAATAATGCCGGAAGTTACGCGAAACTGTCTGTACCGGATAATAAACAGACTTCTAAAGGAAATATAAAAGGCTCGAAGAACAAATTGTCGGCAGACACAAAACCCATTTCTAAAAAGAAAAAATAGTTTATGAGTACTTCGATGACTTCAGATCAAATTGAATTAATGGCACCTGCCGGTAATTTTGAAAAATTGAAATTTGCGGTATATTACGGTGCCGATGGCGTATATTTCGGCGGGAAAGAATTTAATCTGCGTGATCAATCAACGAATCT
>CAYLTM010000217.1:0-211 GCA_964386495.1 uncultured Leptospirales bacterium | reverse complement strand
GATTATATTGAGCAGGCTGTAGATTTTTGCCGTGCAAATAATGTAAAATCCACATTTCTTCTGAATTCTTTTTTGCATGAAAATGATGTTTATTCAGCTGAGAAATATATATCGTCCATTGCACACAATAAATTTGACGCAATAATGATATCCGATCCCGGGATGCTGTCGTTGATCCGGAAATCCGGTATGACGTGCAGAATACATCTGT
>CAYLTM010000216.1:0-5947 GCA_964386495.1 uncultured Leptospirales bacterium | reverse complement strand
ACCTGAATTAAAGTGTTTCCGGTTTTTTTTGATTTATGATAAAACCATCCCTTAATCCACTTAACATCGATCTTGCATTGCTCCACAACCATTTCAGCAGTTTTAAAATTAACATTACTTAAATTCTCTGATACCAACTCTGCACACGCCCAAAACAAATCATGTCTTCGAATGTTATGATTTCCGGCATACTTTACTAACGCTTTAATAAGCTGTCCATATCCGATTTTATCAGCTTCAACTGTGGATTGTAAGTCCGGCAAGATGAAACACTCTTTCCCTATCATGTCCTCTGTAATCTTGCATTTAATCATACTGAATTCTGCTTTCATATCAGCCCGCCTTTTTTGCTTTCGCAACATCAGACAGAATGACAAGATTATTTTTACTTCCTCCGATTTTTAATGTGTTTTCATTACCGATGAATACTGTTTTTCCGTCCGTATTCAGTCCGTGATATTTTGCTAAAGTAACACACTCTGGATTTACAGTAGTGTATATTTCAACAAATCGTTTTCTTCGGAATGGCTGTTCAACAATCAAAGTATCACATAAGGCAAGCCATCCGCCTATTGAGTCTAGTCCCGCCTGCAACCTTGGATTATCAGTCACAAATCCCTTGTATCGGTCGAGTTTTTTTAACAGCTCATTAAACATCTTCTCCGCTTCATACTCCAGCATATCCTTATCCGGCTTTAACAATTCCGCCATACTTGCAATCGACGGTAACTGTCCAGCTTTCAGATATTCTCCCTTGCAATTTTCAAGAATTTTGTGTGTGTATTCAGAAATTTTTTCTTTAGGAATATTTTTATTAATCCAGTCTATACGCATCTGTATTGTTGGCTTTATACAGCCTGTCGGTGTATAAAATTCCGCTTTATATTCCTCACAAAGTATCGTGATTGATTCCACTGCTGTCATACTTGCCTCCGCTTTTCTTGCATTTCGTTTGCTATTTTTATTCTTTCCTCAAATGGCAATTGGTTTAAGTTCACTGTCCCGTCTGGCATAATAGCTTTATTTTGATTAAAATTTGTTTTTTGGAACATCTTTTTCCTGTTTATCCAACTTCTTAGTGACGCTTGCCAATCCTGCATTTGAGTCTTGCCCCCGACTTTCCAACCGTTTGACTCAAAATAGTCATAAAAGTTTTCTGAATCCTGGTTTATATCAACATCTTTCCCAGAGTTTTTTAGAATAACAAGATAGTCCTGAACTTGATCAATTGTCGGTTTAACGAATTTCTGTTTTTTTGTTATTTCGAGTGAGTCCTCCTCTCTTTTATTTGAGTTTATATCTGGTTTTATATCTGGTTTAATATCTGGTATAGGTGAGTCAATTTCCGCTTTTTGATTATTGATTTTTTGATTTTCCAAAAGTGAATTTTGACTTTTGGAATGTTGATTATTGTCCTGTGCAATATCCATTTCCATTAACCAGAAAGGACTTATCTCGTTATTTTTATTAATTTCCGAGATCTCTTTTTCATCATTTAAAGCATACCAAGCTGTCCGGTCATAAGATGTTTTATTATAATTTCCCTTAATTATGGCTTTTTGTGATACAAGAGATTGCAATATTCTTTTAATTTTTTCTGCATTCCAAAACGGAAATAATTCCGCAAAAGATTTAGCTGAGTTATATGTCCACCACTTACCATCATAATAATTGCGTCCATCTGCCTTGTTTTTTGCTATCCAGAAAGTCAGATTTTTTAGTATTATTGCTTCTTCAACACCGTATTTATTGGCATCGCTTACATCAAAACTATAATTCATCATAACTCCTTATTGATTATTTAATTACGCTGTCTGTATTTCAAGACAGCGTTTTGTTGTTTGTCAGAATCCTTCTTCGTCAGAATAGCCAGCTTCTTTAGCAGACATTGAGGTTTCATATTCAGGATGTTCGTTATTACTTCCGTCTTCTTTTTTGCTTTCGAGAAACTGGAAACTCTCTGCAACTATTTCAACAGTATATTTTTTATTACCGTCTTTATCTTCCCAACTCCGTTGCTGTAAGTATCCATCAATTCCAAGACGGTTCCCTTTCTTCGACCATTTAGCCAAGGCTTCTCCAGCTTTTCCCCAAAGTACACAGTTGAAAAATGACACCATTTCTCTCTTTTCATTGTTAGTAACATATGACCGATTGTTCGCCAGAGAAAAAGAACACACCGCGGTTTTTGATTGAGTAAATCTTAGCTCTGGGTCTCGTGTAAGTCTTCCAATTACTGTTACTCTATTCATATCTGTACTCATACGATTTCTCCTATTTTATATTATTTAAAAAGTAGCTTTTGCGATTTTCTTTAATTTCTAAAGCCGGATTATTTCGTCGGGCTTCTTTGATTTTCGATATTATAATAAGTATGATCCCAAAAAGAGCCATGAAGTATATTACTTGTATTATCAAGATTTCCTCCTTTTGCGTTTTAGTTTCATAGGCAGTGGTCTCTCTCTTGAAGAGACCACTTGATTAATTAAACAAGCTGAATAACGATCTAAAGGACACTTAATACACTTTTCAGGATACCGGATTAAGCAGAGTAGTTCCTTACTCATCCTCTCCCCCTGAAACTGGCTTTTACCTTCTCTTCAATTTTGAGTCCGGCAAATTCTTTAATGCCCTGAACTTTGATGAAATTTTTAAGTTTAGTAGACTTGATATCAATGAAATCAAGATTGTCTGTTTTATCAATTACAGCTTTTAAAAAAGCTTTCATGTCTATTACTTCGATTTCAATGTCCTTTGTCTGTGATACTGTGCCGTTTTCCATTCTTTCAGTTTTTTCAACTTCCTTCTCAACTATGATAGGCATAACAGGATCAAGCTTATCAAGTTCCTTATTCAGTTTAGCTTCTGAAATTTTTCCGGCTTCTGCTTTTTTACGCAGTTCTTCTTCCTTTCGTTCTTTTTCTTCCATCTGTTTTCTTAGCAGTTCATCAGCTTTTCTCTGATCTTCAATTCTCTTTTTTTCAAGAGCAGTCAGGTATTCTGATATTTGTTTATTTATTTTTTTTCTGGTTATGTCTGCCAAACTGAGGATCTCTGTTTCCCTCTGGCAAATTTCCTTATGAGCCTGAAATGCTTTGTCCTTTTCCGGTTTGAAGAACTCCTTCACCTTTTTAATTTTAGAATCAATCTGCAATATAAATTCACTCGCATATTCGAAAGATGGTTTGTCATCCACTACTATGTCGATTGATATTATTTCTTGAATCTCGTTTCTTAAAGCTACTTCGTTGTTTTCGTTTAATACTAACATATTACATACCTCTTAAATATTGTTTAAATTTTTTCTTGTTTTGATGTTCTTGTAAACAGAGCTTGAAGATCATTGAGCTTTCATCACTATATACATTTTTAAAGACAGCTTTTCCTTTATCGTTAATAGTAAAAAGAATGTGCTTCTTAGTATTCAAAATTCCGTTTTCTGTTGTAAGAATATTATAACCGGCAAGCTGTAGAGAATAATATTTCTTGTTAGTCATACTTGTTTTGAAATCGATAATAGCTCTTTCTGTAATAATGTCCGGTGTTCCTGCAAAATGATACTTTGTACTAAATAACGATTTTTCTCTAAATAATATTTTCCCGAATTTTTCTTCAATCTCAGGAATGTATTTAGTAAATTCGTTCTCGTCACCATCAATAGCATCCTTTAAAAGCTGATGTTTATCTGTACCATATTCAGCTTTATTTCCAAGGACATCTCTATTGATTGAGTTATGACGATTATACTTAGAGAAACCTACATACCGTTTTGGAAGAAGAGATGTGACAGACGGAAATTTAATTCCGTCTCTCTCATATCTGTATTTTTGCCTCATGATGCTTTCCTCACAGCCACCCACTCATTATTAACTTTTTTAACAACACAGTTAGAATCTAACCACTTTGCTTTTTCTGCTGATGACATCGACCAATACCATTTAGGGACCGGCTCACCCTCTGTTATTTTGTGCGGTTGGTTTGATGTTGTAGATTCTGGCTTTTTTGGTTCTTTCGTTTGCTCCGGCTCTACAATCTCAGCATCTATCGGTTCTGCTTTTTTATCCGGTTCGTTTAATTGAGCTACTTCTGGATGTATAAAAGTTTCTCCACCAGTCATATTGTCCGGTAACTCATCCGAGGTATAAGGAATTCCGCCAAGTTCGTCTGGGAACGCTAAACGAAAAGCCTGAGCAATCGCTACTTTTTTAATCATGGTATGCGGTTTCTCATTCCACATCTTATTTTCTTGATTGTACTCGGAAAAATGAACTTCATGAATTAATGGTTGAGTCCAATCTTTGCGGTGAATAGTCACTATCGCTCTCATATTGCCTGACCAAACCAAGACCTCTTTTTCGTATTTCATTTTTCTAACCTGCGACAACTGCCCGTCTGTTTTTACAGACCATCCGTTTAGCTTGTTAGTTCTTTCAGCTCTTTTTAAGAAAGTCTCATATCCAGTAATAATTGAAAGCCTTCTTTCCTTCACCCATTTACCATACTGGTCTTTTACATTGGACTCATAAGGAACACAGTAAATTTCTCTTTTAAATGGATTGAGCTGATAGGCATGAGCAATTTCAATGAACTGTACTTGCTCTGCTTTTTTAAGTTGTGTTGTCATTCCAAAGGCATTAAGGTATTCACCAATTTTTTCTTTTGTGATTTCCTGTGCTTCTGGAAAATTTTTGTTGACAACTGTGAGATTGTTTTGTTCTTTCATGTTGTACCTCTTTTTTGTTTTTTAATATTTTCAGAGGGTGCTTCCTGAAAGCCGATGTTAGCGCATCGGCTTTTTTACGCTGTCCTCTTGCTTTCAATAGAATCTGAACTTTTCATTTCGCAGAAATTAATGATCTCTTTATATCGTTTCATGTCTTCGCAGTATCGCGATAATGATAAAACATATCTTGTCTCATTCTTTTTTATTGACCGCATCCAGTCATAAACTCTGTTAAGTTGTTCGTTTCCAACCGGATTTAAACACCATACCATTATAGAATCACCGCTTAATTTAAGAATAACTGCATTGTTTTTAATCTCAGCTATTATATAATGACGGTCTGAATAGTTCTCATAACGATATGAAGAAGAGATATCTTTAATATCATCAAAGACATCATCAACTGCCGATTTTAAAATATTTTTCAATTTGCAGTTGTTTTTAGATTTGATTCTTTCCAGAGACTTAATTCCTTTTCTTTCTAATAATAAAAGATTCTGAAACTTCTGCTGTTTGATTATTGCTGGACACATAAGATCACCTCTACGCTGATTTTGATTCATTTGTTTCTGAATACTTTTGCAGTAATTCATTCACGAAAATTCCTCTCGATATCTTATACGGCTTGTCTTTGTTTTTTTTAACATAGAGATTGTATTCTTTAACAAATTTTTTTTTGACAGCCGGATTTAATGCCAACGAGAGAAACTCGCATGAAGTTGTTTTTTTTTCTTCCATTTTACCTCCTTAATAATAAAATGATTCATTGTTATAATGTCAACATATCCCATATATTGCAACTTGTCAAGCAAATTTTTCTATATATTGCAAATATTTATAAATTATCTATCTTTTATCTATACATTATACATACTTTTCATATATTTTATCATATTTTCCATATATCATTGATTTATTTATTTGATTTTTGCAGGATTTTGCATAAATTTTGACTTGACACTTAGAGATGATTTTCTTTTAATTATTGTATATTTGATAGGAAGTATAATGAATGAACAAAAACGGAATAAAGCTAAAGAACACAAGAAAGGGCTTAAAGCTTACTCTTGAACAACTTAGTGATAAAACAGGAATACCGACAACTACGTTATCCTTTTGGGAAAAAAACGGAAATCCTCCACTCGATGGTCTTGAAAAACTATGTTCCTTCTATAATATATCGCTATCTGATTTCTTCAAAGATGAGAATGATGAGGGTTATTT
>CAYLTM010000215.1:2908-5988 GCA_964386495.1 uncultured Leptospirales bacterium | reverse complement strand
AAAACACTGCGGGGCTATATTAATTGCGGCTCCCGACTTACAATCTTCATTTGATGGTTATCTTGTTGATCTTGGATTAGACACAGCAAAACTATCTGCATTTATCGACAGAGTCAATGCTCTTAAAACAAAAATTCCGCAAGATTATATCGACGAAATTGATGGTATTGCCTCCTCAATATCTAATACTACAAGTGATGTTCCCGGCGACAAAAAACTCTCGGCTAATGAAGTATGGGTACTCAATCTTCTGCCCGACGTTGGAAGAGCAACCGCCTGCTCCGGATTCGGTGCATGGGGTTCTGCAAGTGAAGGCGGCGTTTCCAGAATATTCCGCAATCTGGACTGGTCAGCCGGATCACTAGGAAGGATTATTAAATATCAGGCTGTTGTGACCATTAAAGGAACATCAACGAAATCAATTACGCTTATCGGCTACCTGGGTATGTTGAGTGTTATATCCGGTATTAATTCAGATGGAGTCTTCGGAGCTATTCTCGATTCTACTACGGGTGCACTCTACAGTGCGACAGGAAAAAGATCCTATACGTTGGATCTGCGCACGGCACTCGAAACATACTCAACCAAAGATACTGCAGGGGCATATATGAGAGACACAGCTGAAAGCTACCCTTATAACCATAATCTTCTTCTTGCTGACGCAAATGGAACCATTATCGTAGAAAACAATGTTTCCGGGACGCGAGCAATCAGGAATGATACATCAACGCTTAACTCAGGTATCACCTGGGGCATAAGCAAAGCAGCGGGAGTAGTAAATTCTTTTGTGCTTAGTACTTCAGCTAATACCCACACTCAGCTATATAATACCGCACGCTGGGATAGTTTAAAAACCCGTGCGGCAGCTGGCACAGGTTCAGGCGGCACTCTTAATGAAAATGATCTTAAACTTATGAGCGGTTATAAAGGTTCGGATGCAACAATCGGAAATGGAACAAACGGCGGTCTCTATCTTGGGGATTCAACATTCTGGGGAAACCAGCAGTGCATCTATTTTGAACCGGCAACAAAGAAGCTCGAAATAGCTTTCCGGCCGGCATACGATGCAGCGAATCCTACCCGTAGTGGTACAGCCACCGCGCAGGGCTTACCTCTAGTTCCAGTATTTATGAGCGTTCCTACTGGTCTTTAATACTATTACTTTTTCCCGGGCCATGTACACATGGCTTGGGATCATTCACAAAATCTCTTAATATTTTCTCCTCAAATGCATATAATATATTAAATCCTATAATTATTCTCTAAATAAAAATGAAATTTTTTACACTACCCTTGATTAATTCTGATTATTTTTATTTTTTATTTTGACATTTTTTAAAAAGTTGTTATATTATGATCTGTTTCAAAATTAAAATTTGGAAGGTGCTGTATGAAAAAAAGTATTCTCTCCTTATTTTTATGTCTGATGCCATTTCTTCTGCTATTATGTTTCCCTGAAGAAGATGCTGATATTGGTGAAAGCACTTCCGATCAATGTGAAAACGATGAATACAGTACTGTGCAAACTTATCCCTACGCTGATGCCAAAATGTGTCCCGAACCTGACACCGATTCCTGCAATCCATGTAAAACAGGATCCGTTTGCAAAAGTGATGTATTTTCCGGGAAGGTTTATACTCTCGGCGGCAAAGCCTCAATGTACCTGAACGGCGGATGGTTTTGCACAAAGTCATGTTCTGCGGACTCCGACTGCTCATCCATGGATGTCGCGTCTGTGAATGGTTATACTGTCAACAAACAATCATGGTCTTGTAAAAGTTTTGCTGATGGTAAGTTCTGTTCTGTTACTACTGAAGCGTCATCAGCCAGCAGTTGCGGATCTTGCGGGACTGATAATGCCGGCAGCTGCTGCGGAGGAGCCTACTGTTCAGGAGCCTGCAGCGGATCGCCATGCTGTAATTGACGCTATATCTGTTTTATTACCAAATTACAGCTTGTCACATAAAACAGTTTTGTAAGCATGGCGAAGCAAGGTTGATTTCTATGTAATCGCAAATTAGGATTTTCTTTATGGTTATTTACATTGATGCTGACGCGATGCCGTCCGTTATTCGCGATATTCTTTTTAGAGCCGCTGAACGTACAAAAACACCTGTGGTGCTGGTTTCTAACATGCCGTTGAAATATCCGGCATCGCCATTAATTTCCAGCATAGTCGTTCCTTCGGGACCGGACGAGGCTGATCATAAAATCGCTGAAATGGTTCAGTCCGGCGATCTGGTAATTACCGCGGATATTCCGCTTGCCGGACGTGCCATAGCCAAAGGCGGTACAGTTATTGATCCTCGCGGAGTGGTATATTCGGAAATCAACATTAAGGAACGGCTGACCATGCGTAACTTTATGGAAGAATTAAGAAACAGCGGTATTGACACGGGTGGTCCACCGCCATTTACTCCAAAAGACGCTAAATCGTTTGCGGATAAACTTTCCGGGATTCTTTCAAGAAAGAAAACAACTTAACGAAAAATGATATTGGAGATTTTATGGACGGTACAAATCGCAGTCTTATTAAGCCTGGCATAAAGGTTTCAATTGTATTAAAAAAGGATCAAAAATCCGGCAAGCTGACTGATGGCATTGTAAAAAGAATTCTGACAAATTCTCCGAATCATCATCATGGTATTAAAGTAGAATTGGAAACCGGGGAAGTCGGCAGGGTGAAAATTATTCAGTAAATTATTTATTGCATTTATCCAGATTCAGAACATTTTTCAGCATTTTATTACCTTTCAATCGATAAACGAAATAATCACTATCAATCGTTATTATTTCAGTAATACCTTTCATTTCAGCTATCACGACAAGTGAACTATCTGCTAAATCCATCGGCAAATCCGAGTATTTATTTATGAGATGCATAATGCGGGCAATTTGCGGTTTTTCTAGATTAATTATGTTTAAAGCGTCTCGCATGAGCCATTCAAGAAACAGAACCTGTACCTTAGGATTAAAACTCAACATATGTGTTACTTCTGTTATTACTGGCCATGTAGTGTATAAATGACCTTTAAATTTTTCCATAATATTAGCACTTATCTATATTGTTTTTTCAATTT
>CAYLTM010000215.1:0-2898 GCA_964386495.1 uncultured Leptospirales bacterium | reverse complement strand
AAGTACCGTTTCATGATAACTGTCATCTTTATCGAAAAGGGCTATTATTGGTCCGGCATCAATGAGAATGTTTTTCAAGCATTTTGCCTTTTATAATAGATTTATAATCTTTTGAAAGATTGCCCTTACCGCTGCCGTATTTACCGAACAAATCTTTGCCCATGGCATAAGGGTTTATAGTTTCGTTGTATTTATTAAAATACAACTCAATAGCTTCTTTAACAACATCCGTTTTGGATAAGGATTCATTTCTTGATATTTCATCTATCTTATATTTAATATCTTCCGTCAATCGCATAGATAACATAAATTCCTCCTCTATTTGTATTACATAATGTAATACGTATCCAAAAATTGTCAATACCTTTTTTTTAAATTTCTAATAATTTCTTTTAGTAATAGATCATAAAGGTTGTATATTATCTTTCTATCTTATAAAGAGCTGTCCGCTGGTAAAACAGCGGACAGTATTATTGTTGTTATATTCCGACGCTTACACCAAGATTAACTTTGTGCCCTTTCAAGTTGTCATCATCACTAATTTTGGAATATTCATATAAGTATTCTGTGAATATCTGAAAATCAACGATAGGAACAGGAATTGCAGTTAACGCCAACCCTAATCCACCGTAATACATCTGGAAATATTTGCTTTCAGATGTTTCTGTAGAATCTACTGTTACAGTAGTTTTGTCATACATTGCCAAACCATAGCGTAAATAAGGTTTTAATGGAACTAGAGGCACGTCGAATTTGTTATAAACATCAAGCCCGATAGTCATTTTATTCATATCCGCTTCAATAGTATTGTTAAGAACATTCATTTCTACATTCAATGGAGCATACTGAAGATATGGTCCAATACCAAAAGTAACGATTAGAAAAGATGTAGTATAATGAGCTCTTGCTCCATAAGAAAAACCTGTAACATCCTCCATGCTTGTTCCGTCTACTTCCCCTGAAAAAGTATATCCGCCGTATACTTCGCCGTCTACCAGCGCGAAACTTTCCAGCGGCAACATAATCACAGCCGCAAGAAGAAAAAGAAATAATCCTTTTTTCATCATTGATCTCCTAAATTATTTTTACCGGTTAATATAATTCATTAATATTCTAATGATTAACCAGTTCTGCGATAATAAAATGGTTACAATAATAAATCAAGAAAAAAATTTGATTTATTAAAATTGGTTTTTTGATGACCAAATGTTTCAGATGTCATCCTATAACTGATGATGCAACCGCAATAAGAATCTCGTCTTCAACAAGGAGTAAGTTTTTAGTAACATTACTGTACATTAGTGGACCTCCAAATGTTGAATGTTTTTAATAATAATCAAGCTTTCGATCGATAATCAACAGCCTGATTATATATAAACAAAAAAGCAACTACTAATGAAAAACTAATCAATTATTATCCGGTTTCTCCCTGTGCGTTTTGCTTCATAAAGTCGTTTGTCCGAAAGTGCGATAATTTTATCCGACGAAATTTCCGAATCCGCGAAATCCAAACTATCAGAAATTCCACAGCTGAATGTGAACTTTATACATTTTTCATCAAACTTAAAATTGAAAGACTGTATTACATTTTGCAAACGAGTCAGTACAGACAACGCGTCCTTCTTGATTATTTTGGGAAACAACACAATATATTCCTCACCTCCAAACCGCGCGAGAATATCATACGGACGAATTTGAGAATTTATTTGAACAGAAAAGGATTTCAAAATATAATCACCAGCTTGATGACCATAGGTATCATTAATTTTTTTAAAGAAATCAATATCTAACATCGCGATACTAATAGGTTCATGGTTTCTTTTTGACCTTTCGATTTCTACGGATAATCTTTCTGAAAAATACCTTCTATTATAAATACCTGTTAAAGAATCCGTTCGGGATTGTTCCGTTAAATATTTTTCTTTCTGACTTTTATAAATAACAGATTTTACTCTCGCGATCATCTCATCCTGATCAAAAGGTTTTTTAATATAATCATAAGCACCGGAATTAAAACCGATAACAACATCCGCCCCACTGTCTTTAGCAGTGACAAATATTATGGGAATATTTTTTGTTCTGTCTGATTGCGACAACTTTTTCGCTAGAGAAAAGCCGTCCTCACCCGGCATCATAACATCTAGAAGGATTATATCTGGGATTTCTTTTTCAATAAAAACAAGCATTTCAGATCCATTGATCGCTTCAACAACACGGTATTCAGAAAACATTTCTTTAATAATGAATCTATTAGAAGGACTGTCGTCTACTACAAGAATTGTAACATTTTTATTATCATTTTTATTTTCCATTAGATTACGCTGCCTTTTATAATAGTGATTAAATATTACTTGTTTCGTTTTGAAAGATTATTCTCTTTACTTTTTTCAAGAACCGCCATAATTCTACCAATTAATTCATCATGATCAAAAGGTTTAGTTATATAATATGATCCGCCTGACCTTACACCTTCCAAAACATCTTCCTTAGAATTTTTTGCCGTCAAAAATATTATTGGAATATCTTTAAATAAAGAATTGTGTCGCAATTTTTTCACTAGAGAAAACCCGTCATCATAAGGCATCATCACATCCATGAGAATAATATCCGGGATCTCTTTTTCTAGAATACTCCACATTTCAGTACCGTTTGACGCGCTTAAAACCCTGAAATCGGACAAAACACCTTCTACTAAAAATCGGTTGGCATAGAGGTCATCAACCATCAGTACTGTAATTATTTTATCCATTATCTAGCCTCTTCTCGAAAAAATTTTGCAATAACAGCCAATAAAATTTCATCATCAATCGGCTTGGAAATATATTCATTGAAACCATATGTGAGAATATCAGCTTTTTCATTATTCATCGCCCTAGCCGTGACCGCAATGACTGGAAC
>CAYLTM010000214.1:0-6059 GCA_964386495.1 uncultured Leptospirales bacterium | reverse complement strand
TTAGCTCTGGCACCATTAATTAGACTAAAATTGAACCCACAGATGAATTCGAAAAACGGCATCTGTAATTATTTGTTGGTAATTATATTAGAAAGTATATCTGCAGCACAGTAAAGTCCGAAAATAGCGGGAATATACGGCATGCTGCCGATTGGTGATTTCCCGGTATTATTGTTTCTGACACCACTACCAGGATTAAGAATAGGCTGCTCAGAACTGTAAACGGTTTTGATACCTTTGAAAATGTCTCTGGCACGTAGTTCCTGACGAATTTTTTTCGCAAGCGGACAATACTCAGTTTTACTGATATCGGCGATTTTAACTTTTTCAGGGTTTATTCTGCCGCCGGCGCCCATGGACGAAATAAATTTATAATCATTTCTGTATAAATATTCAAGCAAAGCAATTTTGGAATCCATTGTATCAATAGCGTCAATAACACGAATTTCAGGATCATTCAGTATCGTACAAATATTCTGCTCAGTAACAAAATCACTGAACACACGGACATCCGCGTCTGGATTAATATCACATATGCGGCGTAAAACAACATCAGTCTTCTTCATACCGATTACCGATCGTGTCGCGATAAGCTGACGGTTAATATTCGTTTCATCAACTACATCACAGTCGGCTATTATTATATTGCGGCAGCCGCTCCTCGCAATTGCTTCCACGGCATATGAACCGACACCGCCTAAACCAATCACCGCTATTTTTGAGTTTATTATTTTTTCGAGATTATTATTTCCAATAAGCAGTTCTGTTCTGTCGGTAAACATCATCGCACTTTCCCGAAAATATTTCCAGCGTTAACAAACGCGGAATCAGCGATCCGCGTGCTAGCTATACCAAGAATCTCTGAACAAGCCTCTGCAATATATAAAATGTTTGACGGCTCATTCGTTTTGCCTTTCATTTCAATCGGCGGGAGATCGGGGCTGTCGGTTTCCATTAAAAATTTTTCGGGATATATCGACTTTATCATCTCTTCACGTTTTTTGCTGTCTCTATAGGTTACTACCCCGCCTATAGAAAAATATACTTTATATTTTGCAAAAGCCTCAGCGGTCTCTTTGTTTCCATTAAAAGCGTGCAGTACACAGCCTTTTTCAGGTAGTCCGATTTTTTTAAAAATTTCAAGAAGATCCTGGTAGTCGGTTATACAATGTATAATTGCAGGAAGATTTCTTTCCTTCGCAATTATCAGCTGTTTTTCAAAAACCTCGCGCTGAATATTATAAGGAATCTTCGTGTGTCTTTTATCCAAACCTATTTCTCCGATTGCCGATATACGCTTAACTGTCTCAAGGGTGATTAAGCCTTCAGCGTAATTATTCGGGATGTACCACGGATGTATACCCAATGCCGTACGGATCATCTCATACTGGAGACCGATTTCAATACATTTATTCCAGTCATCAGGACATGTGCCGTTATTTATTATTCTGACAACTTCATTGTTAACAGCTCTGTCTATTACTCTATCGAGTTTACCGTTAAACACCGAAGCCTGAAGATGACAATGAACATCAACCAGCCGCATGAGTCTTATCTGTTGAGCAGGTATTTATAGTATCATCAGATTTCTTCATCTTGTCCATAAGGCAGGACAACTCGGCAGACAAGCTGGTAATTATTTTCGTGGATGTTATAATATCCTGCATAATCACAACAATATCCTGAGCCGCCTCTGAAATATACAGCGCGGTTTTTCCAGATTCTTCTGTCGCTACCTTCTGCTCGGATGTCGCGGATTCTATCATTTGACTGGAATTCAGAACCTTGTCGTTTGTCACATTCAGTTTTTCTATAGCGGCGCCGGTTTTTGATACATAGCTGGTTATTTTACTAATTTCACTCGAAATATCGCTTATCGCGTAATTTAATTTCCCAGTCATTTCAAATGTCGTTTCTATTGATTCTTTACTTATATCCAGCATGGTCTTATTTTCACGAATAAGGTTTTCGATTTCACGTGCGTTTTCGCTGGTCGCGTCAGCCAATTTTGAAATTTCATCGGCAACAACCGCGAACCCCCTTCCCGACTCGCCTGCCCTAGCCGCTTCGATTGAAGCGTTTAACGACAGCAAATTCACCTGTTCGGCAATATCGTTTATTACCTTCACAAAATTTGTCATCTCGTTACCCTTCGACTCAAGCTTCACATATTGATCATTTACAGTTTGTATTTGATTATACGATTGTTTAGAATATCCAGTTATCTCATTTATTGAGGTTACTATTGTATTGCTCCCGGTTTCTATTAACCCGAAAACATTCTTTAAGCCATTAACACTGTCGCCTGTCTCGCAAACATCACCATTCAGCTCTTTAGCGATATTCATTAGAGAAACTGAGTTTGCCGCCAACTCCTCAATCGAAGCAGAGACCTGTTCAAGGGAACTCGCCTGTACCTGTGTATGATTCTGCACCATCTCTACAAGTTTATTTTGATTGTCTGTTTCATTGTTAAGTACTATAATAGATTTTGTTACGGTGTCCGCGGCCTCATGAAGCGATTTAATATTGTCCTGAGACTGAATATTTTTCTCAATCGCCATAAGTAATAATTCTTTAACAGCTTTGGTGCCAACCGCTATCGAAACGCCAAGTTGTATTAAAAATACAAAACGTAGAGCCGGAGCACTTTTAGAAAAAATTGGAACTAATTCCGGCTTCATCAAAAACAATCCACCTTGTGAAAGGCACACTAAAAATATCGTATAAATTGAAAGCTTTAAATCGAAATAAAATATTGATAACGCTAAAACAAAATAATGAAGAGCGAAAAGATCTCTTCCGGTAGAAAAAATATACTGAAAAACAAAATAATCAAAAGCGATTCCTGTTATGGCAATATAACCTGATAATGGAGAACCTTTAAACCTCCCTGCTAAAAAAGCGGAAGCGATAATTATAAATAATGTAATTCCAGCGGAAATCAAACCATCTATTAATGATAAAGCAGCCGAACTGGATTTCGTTATTATCATGGCAAATAACGAAAAATGTGCAATTGCCCAAATCACCAAAAATGAAATGAAACACCGTTTATTATTCTTTGAAATAATATCTACAAATAGTTCATCCCTATTTATTTCTTTTGTTTTAACAGACATTGGTTATCCCCAACTTATTACTAATATTACTAAACCTATATTATACCTTTCGTCAATAATTCAGTATAATATTATCAAAAAATAGTTGTAATTTTTATCTGTTTTAAATATAATGCGAACAATTATTGAATATAATGATTATATCTCATATTATTAAAAATTAAGGAATAGCAAATGGACACAGTGAATATATGGTATCTTTCTGATAATGACCAGGGAAAAGAGAATATTTCAAATTTAACGAAAGTCGGCTTCAGTATAAATTACATACAGGCTAAAGATTTTTCCTATCAAACAATTATCGTCAGCCAAATGAATCTTTTTATTATTGATCTCATGGACATGAAAGTTGACAATATAATATCGATGATAAATGCTGATAACCGATTACAGAATTTTGTAAAATACGTAATTGTTCAACCGGAAGCTATTCATCAAGCCGTATTATCCAGCAGTAATATACTGCATATAGAATTTCTCGATAGACCTATTAATAAACGGGAGTTTCTATTACTTATAGAAAAGACTGTTATTGTTGAAAAATACCGTGAAACAATGAAATCGATTTCCACCGAAACTGAAGCGAGAATCGAGGCGTACGAAAGTATTCTTCATATCCATAAAAATGATCTTTTTGAGACAGAGGTTGAAAAAGACGCTTTTGACAAAATTGTACGCTTTGAAAAAAATATTCTAGAAGAACAAAGCAAGCTTAATCATGCAATTAAAGAATTTTCTATTATTAAACAGAAAGATATCTATGAAATGAAAAAGCTTCTTCACGCAGAGCAAATGCTTGACCAGCTTCAGGAAAAGGAAATCCGCGACGCTAAAAGTATAATCAACGCTCAGGAATCTGTAATGGATTTCTCTAAAATGGAGCTTACAGACTGTAAACAGATACTAATGGCTCACGAAATGACTGACGAACTAAGTAGAGAGGAAGCACTTAAACTGCATAATGAAGTTTATAGACTTCAAGCGGAAAACCTTCAATTACGCGGTAAAATAGAAGTTCTTCATGAACAACTGAAACACTTTAAAGGGGATAACTAATGGAGTGGGAAAAAGTCTTACGGGACAGCGTACAGGACAACCGTATCAAAGATGTTCATTTAATGAAAATCCCGCAGCTGAAAAATTGTGAGAACTGGAAAAAAATTGAGCCAATAGGATATATTGACGCTGAATTAAAACATACTCATTACAAGGGCATGCTGGTTAAACTCAGCGGTAAAATATATTTTGTCTCCTCTAACACTATGGAAGCGTTAAGCGAATTCATTTCATGGACTGTTAAAGAAAAAATAGACGTATATACAGATAAATAACTTTCAGCATCGCGGCATAACAATTAATACACAGCTGAAAGTTTCTGTGTAAGAAGAGCGACATCAATCGGCTTCTCAATAAAATCGTCAATGCCAGTCGCACGGCATTTATTTTTTATATCATCAGTGCAGTGAGCCGACAAAGCGTATATGGGCGTTTTTTTATTTTTATAAAGATCACTGTTAATAATTTCCGCGGAAGCTTCTATACCATCCATAACCGGCATTTCAATATCCATTAGAATAACATCATATTGATTTTTATTAAACATATCGACCGCCTCTTTACCATTAGACGCGACATCAACAGTATGACCCATTTTATTTAGAAATACCGTTGCCAATTTTTGATTTATCTGATTATCTTCAGCTAAAAGGATTTTAAGTTTTCTCATGGAACTGGGTGCAGAAAGCTTTGGTTTTTCGGAATTATTTCCAGATTTAGATTTTTCAGCACAGATATCTACTGGTAATTCCACCTTGAACGAACTGCCCCGACCAATCTCACTTTTAACGCTGATACTACCGCCAAGCAGATGAGTAAGCTCTTTGCAGTATACCAATCCCTGAATCCTCGACAGTGATTACCAGAAATGTCCGTTTAACAGACTCATCAAATCGAAACGTTAAAGAAAATTTAACAAAACCGGTATCTGTAAATTTTATAGCATTAGAAATTAAATTATAAATAATCTGTTTAAGTCTGGTAAGATCTGTTTGTATCCGTTTTGGAATTTCTGAACCTAACTCGATAATGAAATCCAAATTTTTAGCTTTAATAACCTTTATGAAGGAATTTTTAATAGAATCTGCCATTATAGAAACATCAAACTCATCAATTTGAAAATCTATTTTGTTCGCTTCAATTTTAGAAATGTCCAAAAGATCACTAATAATATTTAACAAATGATACGCGGATTCCTTCATCGCCATAAGATATTCAAGCTGTTCCTCATCCTCACACTTAGCCATTACAAGATCATTCATACCGATTATAGCATTCAATGGAGTACGAATCTCGTGACTCATTGACGCGAGAAAATTTGATTTCGCGTTATTGGCGTTATCAGCCTCTTCCTTAGCTTTTTTAATTTCCTTAGTTGAAAGATATCTTTCCATGTGAACATTTACTCTCGATAAAAGCTCTTCCTTGGTGAAGGGTTTATTAATATAATCTGAAGCACCTTTTTTAAAAAATTCAATAACAATATCAGAATAAACAAGTCCTGATAAAAATATAATTGGAACATCTTTAATAAAGAGTTCATTGCGGATTTTATTACAAACCTCAAGCCCATTCATACCTGGAAGAATATAGTCGAGAAGAATAAGATCATATTTCATACCATGAAGTTCAATCAATTTCAAAGCCTCTTCACCTGACTCTACCGAATCAACATGTTCAAATATGTCAGACAATGTGTGCGACAGTGTAATTCTGGTGGTTTTTTCATCATCAACAATCAGAAGGTGTGAATTTTTATTTTTATAATGAGGATTCAGATGTTTGTTGACGAGTGCTAAAAGCTCACCTTCGATAAAAGGTTTTGTGACAAATTCACTGGCGCCGGAATCAAAACCTTTTTTACGGTTATCAATAGTATCA
>CAYLTM010000213.1:4906-6079 GCA_964386495.1 uncultured Leptospirales bacterium | reverse complement strand
TCAGAAAAGCGGGCGGTGTATATTATACTCCCACATATATTGTTGATTACATTGTTGAGAATACTGTTGGCAAGATTCTTATGCCTGAGCAATGCCCTCTATCCCCCAACCCCTTTCTCCCAGAGGGCGAAAGGGGAGAAAGAGAAGAAATGTTATCATCCTCGACACCTTCCCCGTTTCAAAAAACAGGAGAAGGGAGTTTTGCAGAAAAGACTATTTCCAATGAAACCCTCGCCCATTCTTCAAAATGGGAGAGGGTGCGCAGTAGTGCGGGTGAGGGCATCTCTCCGGAAGAAGCGTCTAAAATAAAAATATGTGATCCTGCCTGTGGTTCTGGAAGTTTTCTTGTTGGTGCTTATAAATATCTGCTGGATTATTATTTGAAATATTATTCTGACAGCAAAAATGTTAAGAACGCTCTAAAGACCGGAACTATATATCAGATCGCTGAAAACACATATCGCCTTTCAATATCAGAAAAACAGAAAATTCTGCTCAACAATATTTACGGTGTGGATATTGACCCGCAGGCTGTGGAAGTTACTAAGCTCTCCCTACTCCTTCGACTTATGGAAGACGAAAACCTTGAAGCTGGCGGTAATCTTATTAAGCATAGCCACACAAAACTATTGCCGGATTTATCGAACAACATCAAATGCGGGAACAGCTTGATTGGTTCTGATTACTACGATGACGAAACAGCGGAGCAGGCTCCGCTGTTTCCCAACAAAGAAGAAATACGTAAAGTAAATGCTTTCGACTGGGACAAGGCTTTTCCGGAAGTGTTTAGGAAAAAAGAAAAGAAAGTTGAGGCATTTCACATAACATGGGTAACACATAATTCCAGAACTTCTGAAAGAATGAAAAAATACAAAGTTAAAAAGGGTGATCCATTATTGCTTAATGATAATGATGAATTATTAATAGTAAAAACAATTTGCAAAATCATCAAAGAGGATAAAATTCGCATATTGGCATTTAATATCTGTAAAGATCATGTTCATATACTGATTGTATGCGGTACTGATAAATTAACAGGAATAATCCAGAAAATGAAATCCGTATCTGCGAGAGAAATAAATATCGCAAAGGGAATCACAATACCAGCTAACAGCGGAGCATGCTCCGCTGTTGATATAGACCACTCTGACAGAGGAGAGAGCCAGAACCATC
>CAYLTM010000213.1:0-4896 GCA_964386495.1 uncultured Leptospirales bacterium | reverse complement strand
ACCATCTATGGGCTCGGAAATTCCACATAAGGCAGATTGAAGACGATCCTCAACTAATAAATACTATGAAATATATCCATAATAACCGTATAAAACATGATCTTCCTCCATTGAACATCGAAGCATATTCCGCTGTTCAGGAAGTCATATTAACATACGAGGAAGCATTTTCTCCAGAATATGAACCCGGCGGTTTTGATTGTGTGATAGGGAATCCTCCGTATGTAAGACAGGAAATGTTGACAGAATTTAAGCCGTATTTTCAGAATCACTACAAAGTTTATCATGGCGTTGCTGATTTATATACATACTTTATTGAGAAAGGAATTGCTCTGCTTCATAAGGACGGTTTCTATTCAATCATAGTCGCAAACAAATGGATGCGTGCAAATTACGGCAAACCTTTGCGGGATTTTCTCAAGCTCGCCGGATTACAGGAAATTATTGATTTTGGTGACTTGCCGGTATTTCAGGATGCAACGACATATCCCTGCATTCTCACTGTTCAGAAAGAATATTATAATAAACCGGATATTGATTTTTCAGCTGTAGAAGTTGAGAATTTGTCATTTGATAAATTATCAAACTATGTTGATTCAAACAAATTTCAAATGAATACCAAAACACTCTCAAGTGAAGGCTGGACACTATGCGATATCAAATCAAGTGACCTCCTTGAAAAAATTAAAACAGCTGGAATTCCATTAGGAGAATATGTTCAGGGTAAAATATTTCGGGGTGTTCTAACAGGTCTCAATGAAGCATTTGTGATTGATGAAGAGACCAAAAACCGTTTAATTTCTGAAGATCATAAAAGTGCAGAAATAATTAAACCGTTCCTTGCCGGTAAAGATATAAAGAGATATCAAGTACCTACAACGAACAAATATTTAATTTTTGCCCGCAGAGGAATTAATATAAAAGCCTACCCTGCTATTGAGAATTATCTTTTTCAGTTTAAAGAAAAACTAGAACCGGGAAAAGGACGAAAACCAGGCAGTTATAAATGGTATGAAATTCAAGATGCTGTAGATTACTTTAATGAATTTGAAAAAGTGAAAATTATTGTTCCCGCAATTGTAAAAAAGGCATCATATTGTTTAGATTATAATTCGATATATTCAAACGATAAAACGTCAATAATTGCAAGTAATGATAAATATTTACTTGGTGTTATAAATTCAAAGGTAGCTGATTATTTTGTTTTTTCGATTGCCTCAACAAAACAAGGCGGGTATTATGAATATAAACCAATGTATTTTTCTAAAATTCCTATTCCCGTACCTACGGATAACAAGGGGTTGCAACCCCTTGCTATCCATGATAAAATAGTCGCCCTCGTTGATCAAATGCTCCAAGCGCAACAGGGGGAGCATGCTCCCCTGTTGGGGAAAATTGTGTCGGATTCCGACAAAGCTCTGCATAAACAGCAGATCGATATTCTCGACAGGAAAATCGACAAGCTGGTTTATGAGCTATATGGATTGAACGAGGACGAGATTAAGATTGTCGAAGGAGATGGGAAATGAATATAAACGAACTGAATAACTTATTTGGATCGACTGATATTATATATCATTATACAAGTTTAAAAAATTCAAAATTAATATTATATGAAAATAAATTATTATTATCTCAAAGAACTAAAAGTATTGATCCTTTTGAAAATACCTTCCCGAATATTATTTTTTCAAATATTTATGACAAAGAAAATGCTCTTGTTAAGGATGGTATTGAATTAAAAAAAGAAATATTGAATAGTTATTCTAATATCAAGCAAATCTGTTTTTGTAAGAATAAAAATGAATTTTTTCCATTGTCCCTGAATAATTATGGTTTTATGAAATCAAGGATGTGGGATCAATATGCAGATAAATATAAAGGCGTATGTTTGGCATTTTCTAAAAGTGAATTACTAAAAGAAAACAATTGTAAGCCAGAATTTTACGAGGATGTTAAGTATATTGATTATGACAATTTTGATTCCATTGATTCTGGATATAGCATAAACATGAATACTCTGTATGAAAAGGGAATTGAGTATTACAAAGATTTGGTAATTAACGGTCTTCAATTTAGAAGGAGTTGTTTTATTAAAAGCAAAGACTATGAGGGCGAAAATGAGTTTAGAATAATTGATGTCTCAGAAAATTGTTGTCCAACTCTAAGCATAAATAATTCATTAAAGGCAATTATTGTTTCATCCACTGATGAATGTGAAAGCAAAGGTTTTGATAGCCTTGCTGAGCAATATAATTGTGAATTGGTATTCGTTAAATTTGGAGGAACAATTCGATTTGAGTCATTAACCGAAAAAAAAAATATGATTAAATTGATCAGAGATTGTCTTAATGATGATCAAGAATAATATTCATTATCAGAAAATCATTGTTGCCTTAACGGAGACTGCCCGGATTATGAAAGAGATTGATAAGGTTATAGTGTTTTAGAAAAAGAAGACATAGAGGTTTGAAATGAGTGATTTAATTAGTGGTGCTTTAATTGCATCAAGCGGTTTTGTAATTAGTATTATTGTTTCATTTTTTAGAGAAATGTTAAATAACAAAAATAATAGTAAAATTGAATTAATTCGACTGTATGGTAAAGAAAAATATGAGGGTTATACAGAATTGTATTTTTTAGCTATGTCATTAATTTGGCAACTCCACGATGAAGCGGAGGATAAAGAAAAAAGATTTGAAAATATTATGAAAAAGCATTATTTTGGAAAAGTCGAAAAATACTCCTTGTATTATTCTGAAGATGTTATGTCGATATTGGATGACTTTATTAGCAATAGTTTATTTTTTACCGAACCAGAGTTGGAAGAATATAAAGATTATGCACATGACTTCATCAATAAAAAATGCTTTATCCAGGCAAATAAATTAAAAAAAATTATTTTAAAAGAAGCACAAATATTTAGAAAACCATGATATTTTTATCACATGGTTCAGAAATATAATAAACGGAAAATTTTTAAAATAATAAGTAGGGAAATGAATAATATAAAAAAGATAAATATAGCAAGAAATTTATATAATGATTTCTTTGACTCTATGATTTCCTCTTCCTGTTCCAATATCTTTTCATTCTGCTCTGTATTTTTCTGTATAACATCTGAAATCTGTTCCTTTGCAGATTCCAGAGTAGAGATAATCTGAGTCTGACTCGCCTTCCCTTACCTGACGGCTGAAATCGTATCATCAATATATTTTATATCCTGAACGGTTTTACAGGATACCAGCAAACATAGAATAAATATGAGTTTTTTCATTATGATTTTACATCTGGTTCGGATGGTTTGTATTCGGCAAAGCACTAAAAAGCTTTTCCGATTAGGGCAGGGACTAAAATTGCTCTGATCATCGTCGCCACTTCTCCGACAATTAGAGTATTTGTAAAAAGATTGACACGTCTCTGCATAACCAGTAGAAAAGACTAATGCCAACGAAACCCTCTCCCTTGTCACGACAACAAGGGGTTGCAACCCCTTGTTGTGATATGGCATGGATTGACAGAGGAAGAAATACTTATTGACAAAAATATCAAATAATATTACATTTAGGCTTACAGAGAGATGATTTTATAAGAGGTAACCATGCAAACAGCTTATGTTATCGAAGCAAGTTTTATCGATAAACAGACCATTCATATCAATGAACCGATTGATGTTGGAAGTGGTGATATTTTGGTGATTATTCAGCGAATTAATAAATCTGTAAAAAAAAAGCGACAATTTGGATGTGCTAAGGGAACTATCGAAATAAAAGAGGGATTTAATGATCCGATAGAAGATTTTAAGGACTATCTATAGTGAAATATATTATTGATACTAATATTTTCATCTGGTTTATTGAAGGTGATTCTCAGATGCCGGATTTATTTCTAGAAATAATTTGCGATTTTGAAAATGAAATTTATATTTCAATAGCTTCAATTTGGGAAATTATTATAAAAAAAAGCAATGTAAATCTAACGTTTAAAAAAAGATTTTTTCAATACATTTAAAACTGTTATTGAAGATCAAAATTTTAAATTATTGCATATCTCCATTGAGTGTTTAGAATATCTTGAAAAATTAAAATTTATTCACAAAGACCCTTTCGATAGGATAATCTATTCCACAGCCAAAGTTGAAAATTTGAATTTTTTATTTACGGATAAAATATTCAAAGAATATGAAATGACCGACTAATACCGCAACCTAAAGGATGCGGTTCAATGCTTCAATAAGACTATTTCCAACGAAACCCTCTCCCTTATCACGACAACAAGGTGTATATCCCTACAACAAGGGGTTGCAACCCCTTGTTGTAGGGATATGGCATGGATTGACAGAGGAAGAAATAAAAATTGTCGAAGGGGATGGAAAATGATATCAAAAAAGCCGGATTATTCCGGCTTTTTTGATATTAGGTAATTTAATGTTTTGGGATCATGAGTAATTATCTGTAGTATCCGAGCGTATGCGCCCGTGGGTTTACGAAAACCGCTTTCCCATGCTATTACAGTTTTAGTGCTTACCCCGATTATTTTGGCGAACACACTTTGAGACATTTCGTTTTGTCTTCTCAACGACTGGACATCTTTTGCTGTAAAATTGTCCACCGGAACAACAGACACCGTGTCCTTGCTTAATTTAGATGCTTGTCGCCCTTTCTCTATTATAGCTATTTCTTTTAAACTTTTGTATATGGCTTTTTCAAGATGATTCATTTTGCTTTTATCCATTGTCTTCATTTCGCTTACCCTCCTTAATTTCTTTTATATAATCAACGATATATTTTTTCATGTTGTTATTTATATTTATTTCATCAGCCTTCTTATATAGGTACGACAAATATATTATTTCATTAACAACATAGTAATAATATATTACCCTCGCACCTCCGC
>CAYLTM010000212.1:3034-6103 GCA_964386495.1 uncultured Leptospirales bacterium | reverse complement strand
GCGTAACTATTTCGAGAATCCTTCAATGAATTTGCGAAAGAATTAATACGTTATCTGTCTATTCTCAGATACTTCAACATATTTCTTGTAATCCTCTAAGTATAGTCTTTCTGATTCATCGATAAATGATGATTTCTTTTCAATAAATGAATTTATGCTCTCTTGTAAACTCTTGTAAATTATCTGATGAGCCTGGTTTTTAACTTCTGATTCCCTATATTCATCGAATTCGACGTTTCCATTTAATACAAGATCGATAAACCTCAGGATATCATCTTTAGAAATGGAATCAACTGACTCATATGTCCCATCCGTTTTAAGGTATTCGCCTGTACCAGATTCAATCCTTAACAACTTCATATATTTCTCCTCTTTTCAAATATGCATCATTTCCTGCTTCAAGTGAGTTCATGAACACATCGAAGGTGTTAACTTCACTGCCATCCATGCATTTTAGTTTTTTGTCTGTTGGGTAACCTGTATAAAGGCGGAATTTATTTTGTTTTTTTTCTACTGTTCTTTCGGCGAAAATTAAGAAATCCGGGTTTATTGAAGCCCCAATACTATTATTATGTGTGACAACAACTACTGGTGTTTCTCTTGATATGTCTTTTAGAATCTTATTTACATCTGCGTTGAGGAAGCTATTATCAAAGGAAGATTCAGGTTCATCAATTAGTAATATGTCAAACATCTGGGCGTCTTTAATTGCTTGAAGTAGACGGAATTCAGACCGTTCTCCACCTGAAACATCTGTTCCATTTTTATTCAATATTCTGTAAGATATTCTCGCGAAAAGTTTGGGTATTTCTGCCTCCTCAACTTTGTCGTTATTTTCCAAGCACTTTAGGTATTTATAGGGGTTTTCATATTCTTTAAGTGCTTCCCGAAACGCTGCCTTTCCTTTGATAACTTCATTCAATTGTTCAGCAGAGGCGTAGGATTCTTTTTGTGCTATTACTTGAAAACCTTGTACAGACTCTTCATAAATTAATTTGGACTTTTGAAGACCCCAAACAATTTGATTAAATTTAGATGCTTTCTTTCTGTTCAACGCCACGTTATATAGATCGATCGGGTGAATTCTTGTTGCAGAGGTCTTTAAATGTAGGCGATCCTGTATGTCGGATAACATAGAATTTACTAATTTTCGTTTTTTGATTTCTATGGCTTTTTGCCACAGCAGTTCAATGAGTTCTGTCGCAAGTCTTTTTAAAGATGCTATTTCAACATGTTTTTCGACAATGTGTTTGTAGTCAAGATTTTCTATAAGTTGAATCGTTGACCCTATAAGGTCTTCAAGCACCTTCGTTTTTGGTAAATCATAAGGGGTTTCATTGAAAAGTTTCGCTTTAGAAAAGGCATCTCTTTTATCCGCTTCTAGCGCCACTTTCTTTAATGTTGACAGGTACTTTTCGATGTCAAATTCGTCACTTTCGAGATTGATTTTCTTTACATCTTTTACAATATTTCTAAAGGCAGAAATATATTCTTCAACAAACCCATTCCTTCTTTTTTGAATTTCTGAATAAAAAAGTTTTTTCTCATCTTCATCGCTTGACTGTACCAATTCAAACTGTCGGATATATTTTGGATTTTCATAGTTTTCAGCGATTTTATTAAGTGCTACGGTTTTACCAGATGACCGTTGTCCATAGATAATATTTAGTCCAGAAGAAATTACCTGCCCATCTTCAAATTCTTGGAATAGTGTGTTTTTATTTGCTTTTGAGAGAGCAACTTTCATTTTGTCTCTGAATGCCCCCTTTAGTGCTTTTATCGACAAATCACCGCAATGAACAAAAGTATGCCTAGTTGGAAACCGTTTAAGATTGTTAGCCATTCTCGAGTCGCTAAATAAAACCGGTGTCAGTTCTTTTTCAACTTTAGCTAACCGAATGAATTTTTTAGGACTATCTACTTCGCCAGCAGAAATGTATGGTTTTAGTGCTTCAAACTCCAGTCCGTCAACTGCAGGTTTCTTTTGATAGTGAGGAATTACCAAATAATCGTTTAGATCTACAAATATCTCGAGTAATTTATTGACAGTGATAAAATCATTTTCAGTTTTTATTTGAAGATTGAGTTTTTTACATTTCTCATCGAATTCAATCAATTTCTCTGACTCGGAAATGATTAAAACATGACCCGATTTTAAATCTACTTCAATACCTGGAAATACTGTTGTACCCCCAAGTTGTTGAATTTCAATGAATTGCTTTTTGTCGAAGATATTATGGTTTGTAATCGCAATTGCATCCAATTTTGATTCAGCGACATATTCTGACAGAGAATCCATGGAAAAAACAAAATCATTATCACTAACAGTGCATACCGTGTGAATATGTAAGTCGATTTTTTTCATCATTTTATCCTATTTTGGTTTGATTGATTTCCGACTGTCAACACCGACAACTCTTAGGAAAGTATTTTAAGCGTTACGGTAGAAAAACATCAACAAAAAAATATACTAAGCTTAAAATAATTTCCGAGTTTGTCAGCCATACATATACGGATGTAAAAGTCACCAACACTCCTTAATATTGATTGTTTGAGAAAACATTTTGAAAAGTTTTCTGATATTGTTCAAATTTACCAGAATTCGTGATACAACTTAGATCTAATTTGTGTTTGATTGGTTTCACATTACTTTGTGTATTTACATAATTCCGATCGATAAATGGTCATAGTGCTTTACTGAAATTCTTGATTTCCATCCTAAGATTAAAATCGGTGATCAGTTTTTCAATCAGTAATCATACTATATTTTTTTCTATAGGTATTATTGGCATTGTGATACAACAATAATTTACGGTTGAATTGAAAAAGTCATCGCCCTTCAGGCGGTTTCAGTTTAACAATCCGCAAGGAATCAAATTGGGCGAAACAGATGGGAGTTGGGTACACGCTGCTATATAGTTTTTGTTTGTTATTTCCATAAACTCATTCCTTCTGTTCTAAAATCTGAGGCAATGAATCTATAGTTCTGGATAAATCTGTCTTTTTCTTCCGGACTTTTCATTATTTCTGATAACCATTTAATTACACCATCATAAGTTTTTTCACACA
>CAYLTM010000212.1:339-3024 GCA_964386495.1 uncultured Leptospirales bacterium | reverse complement strand
CATAGAAGTGAAGTTTAAAAACTTCTGCTTATTATTGCTGTTTGAATACTCAGAAGTATCAATTCCGGAATATATCATTACTCTTGCGATAGACCCGTTAATATTTCTTCTTGAATCATAATTTGTCATATGAATAAGAGAATTTCTTAGTTCCCACAGCTCCTCAGATGTAACATGTAAATCTGGTAGTGAGACATAGTTTTCTAACCATAATTTAAATATTCCTTTCAGGTCTCCATATCGTAGAAAAGCAAAAGAATCTATTGTTGAAAATAATAATTTTGTAGCTGCAATTAAATAATTATTGTCAGCTAATAGTTTGATTGGCGAGAAAAAATCATCATTTAGTAATTCAAGCACATGAAAACTACCATCATGAGTATATTTCTCTATGAAATCTTCCGTCTCATGAAATCGAATTAACTTATATTCTTCTGAATTTGAAACTAATTCGGATTCACCTTCCTTGCGAAAAATCCCGTCTAATATATAAGAGATACAGCATAATGGTTGATCCGGGGCATTGTACGATTCTAACACTTCAGAAAAGATCTCCAGACCTTTACCTATCATTGTTAACTGTAAGTATTTTTCAGGTCGAATTAATCCTTCTTTCTTTTCGTTATTTATAACTGCCTGGTAATTTGATGGAACACTAAAGTGATCAATATATTTTGCATCTTTTTCTGCTTTCTCTTTTAGAAAAGTAGATTTCTCCTTGTCTGTTCCATCGATATGGTATACCTTCGCACCTAATTTTGTAATGAAACCCCTATGGGTAATTAAATAAAGGTTATAAATGTCTTCTTTCATAAAAACCTCCAAATAAAAATATTACATATAACATTCCTTGGGCAAACGACGTTTTGGAGCGACAGGGGAGAAATAGGACGCAGTCCGGAGCGTTTGCCTAATGTTAAGCAAAGCACTATAGTCGCAATTCATTTAGATAGAGATTATAGTCGTTTTTCATTGTGTAAGCATTATATATTTTAAAATCAAATCCTTTATCGATATAATGCTTTTTACTTAAATCGATATACTCATTACGTTTATCACTATTCATTTTCATCCCCAGAATGATTCCTTTGATTTGATTCCTCTCAATAGTTATTGGGTTTTTCAACACAATAGTTTGCCCAATAATAATTCGATATTCATCTTCATATTTCCATTCTTCAGATTTAGAAATATAAAAATGTGTAACAGCTTGATTTTTTAATTTGTTAATTGGTTGAACTGGTGTATTTAGATAATTCACTTTTTTTAGAACAAGTTTATTTCTCAATATTTGGTCATCTATTTGATCAATTGACCTATCTAACGATATTGATGCTATACTATCGAATTCATATAATTCGTAAATAATACAAATACCTTTGTGATCATTTGCATAATGAGACCACATTAATGTGTTGTTAGGATTAATGGTAAAGCAACATATTTTTACAACATCATCATCAATTTTTTCATTTGGCTCAATTATCCTATCTTTATATGAGTTTGCCATCAGACATGCGAGTTCTTCAGTTTTACCATAATCTAATAAATACCGTTTCCATTCATCATAAGATCCTTCAAAATATGCATTTGACCGACAATCAAAAGGATCATTTAATTGACTTGGTTGAGCCAAGTATAGTTGTGAATTTCTTAGCATATCTTTTGTATATTCATTGTCTGGTCGAAACTTATAGAATTTCATTGCTATCACCAATTTTATCATTAAGAGTGTTTTGCCCAATGTTTCAGGTGCAACCGATGTTCGCCACGTCAACAAAACAAGTTAACTTGAAGCACTAAAATTATTACAACAACAAAATTCATAATGAACTGAAATGTGGAGAATATGGATAAAGGCGGTACTCCACCATAATCGTTTGCCCCATTTTAAACCTGTAGGAAAAGATAAAATGATATAAAAGTAATCTTTCAGATATATAGAAAATCAAATTCATCAATTTTGTATTTTCTCTCAAGCACGATTGTATTGATTCTGTTATCAACAACATAATCAATAATATATTCATATATTCCCGTTTCTATCTGTTTTTCAATTGATATTGGGATCATTACTCCCTAACATCGATCAATATTTTTAATTTTGTCATATCTTATTCCTATTAGATTAAATTTGTGCTACTATTTTATCTAGTAGGTATTATTTTGTCAATTAATTTACCATCAATATGACCTTTTTCTACAGTCTCGTTGCGTGCAGTACATATTTAAGGCACAATATTAATGCTTACTATCATTATTATATTTGTCGATAATATTAGTCATCGAATCTAAATGGTAAACAAAGTTATTTTGGTTTGAAATCTGTACAAGACCCATTGTGTCAAATATAGTGCTATCCTGTATACTTTTAAAAACTTCACGATATTTAACAATTTTATCTACATCACACCAAATAAGAGAAATAAATCGATACGTTTCGTTTTTTTTCATTTTATAATTTGTTAATTTTGACTCATATTTATCAACAAGTCTTCTTTCCAAAAATATTTTGAACTTTTTATTTTCTTCAAGTTTACTAGTATTTAAATGAATATTCATTACTTCAACTAGTAAAGTAATCTCGGGATATTTATTTTGCTTAAATGAAAAATCAAATGAATTACCATTAGACAATTTATGCTCAACTTGCTTGTATTTTTAAATTAGACGGCGACCACCGAG
>CAYLTM010000212.1:0-276 GCA_964386495.1 uncultured Leptospirales bacterium | reverse complement strand
ATTTTGGACTTTTAGTAATTTTGTTCAAAACAACAAGTTCACCAATTCTATCAAGATATTTTGAATCTGAATTATCAAAATTTTGAAAAAGTTCAAGAAATATATTTTTAATTGAATCATGTAGATCCACAGGGATAATCGAATTAAGTTCTTTCGCAATATTATTAATGAAATTCAAAAAATCGATTGCAGCTTGTTCCCCTTGATTTGCAAATCGAATTAAATCAAAAAATGTTGTTTTGATTGGATCAAGCTTATTATTTGATACTTGTTCAA
>CAYLTM010000211.1:5559-6114 GCA_964386495.1 uncultured Leptospirales bacterium | reverse complement strand
TCCACCGTCAATTATCATGTCTACAGCATTTTCAAAATGTTTAACATGACTGTACTCGGTCGGGCTTAAACATCCGAATAAATTCGCACTCGGAGCCGCAATCGGAACACCGGCTGCCTCGATTATGCTAAACGCAATATCGTTCGCCGGCATTCTGACCGCTACTGTATGCAGTCCAGAAGTTACAATGTCTGGAACCCATGGCTGTTTTTTGCAGACAATTGTTAATGGCCCAGGCCATAATTTTCTGCAAAGCAGAAGGAGTCTTTCGTCAGTATCTCTTGCTATACGGTTGAACATTTCATAAGATGACACATGACAGATTAATGGATCGAAAAAGGGTCTTTTTTTTATTTCAAAAATTTTCGCACACGCGTTTTTATCAAGAGCATTCGCGCCGATTCCATAAACTGTTTCTGTCGGAAAAATTACAACTCCTCCATTGGAAATGTAATCAGCCGCTTTTTTTATTTGATCGTTTTGTTTTAACTGCATTTTTTTCTTCGTTCACCGAAAATCCATTAATTTTACATACTGTGGAATACCACTTGCCGC
>CAYLTM010000211.1:3423-5549 GCA_964386495.1 uncultured Leptospirales bacterium | reverse complement strand
TACATGAATTAATCCGAAGCGTTGTTTATAGCCGAATGCCCATTCGAAGTTATCCATAAAGCTCCACACGAAATAACCTTTAACGTCAACACCCTCGGAAATCGCTTTGTGTAAAGCTGTCAAATAGTTTGTAAGAAATTCAATTCTGTCATTGTCCGCCACTTTCCCCTTAACTACCTGGTCAGGGCAAGCCACGCCGTTTTCTGTAATATATATTGGCGGGTTATTATATTCATCCTTAATCCACTTCATTAGTTTATAGAACGCGTCAGGATAAATTTCCCAACCCATTTCTGTAAATTTAACACCTTCATAAGATGGTGTGACCGGATTAAATGGATATATCGGACGCAAACTTTTTTCAACAAGGGTTCTGCTGTAGTGATTGATTCCGATAAAATCAATTTTCTGAGAAATGATTTCCATGTCCCCATGTTTCATGTTATTCCAGTTTTGAAGTTTCACCATTTTAGAAATAGCGTCCGGATATTTGCCTTTAAAAATCGGATCCATGAAAAGCCTCATAAAAACGGCTTCAGCGGTATTCGCCGCTTTTAAATCTTTCTCGCTGTTCGGGTATATAACCGTCATCGCGTTAGCCAGTCCTATGTTGAATTTTTTGCTGACTGATCGAAGTTTTTCGACAGCCATGCCATGTCCCAATAGAAGATTATGCGCGACTTTGTATAAGCTTAAAGGTTTAAATAATCCGGGAGCGTGTTCCTTAACTAAATACCCGCAAAGCATCGCGATGAAAGGCTCATTCAATGTAATCCAGTTTTGTACGCGGTCTTTGAATCTAGCACTCACAATTTCCGCGTAATCCGCGAAATATTTCGACGTGTCTCTGTTAAGCCATCCGCCCTTGTCCTGAAGTTTTTGCGGCAGATCCCAATGATATAACGTCACATAGGGGGTGATTTTTTTCGTCAAGAGTTTGTCGATTAATCTGTCATAAAAGTCGAAACCCTTTTCATTTATTTGACCGGTACCATCTGGAATTATCCTTGTCCATGCTGTAGATAATCTATACGAATTAACATTGAGCTTACTCATAAGATCAATGTCCTGTTCGAATTTGTGGTAATGATCACAAGCGACATCACCATTTGTATTATCGCGAATTTTACCTTTCATGTGGGAATAGGTGTCCCAAATTGAAAGACCCTTGCCGTCTTCATTCCACGCACCTTCAATTTGATACGATGCGGTAGCTGTTCCCCACTTGAAGTTTTTAGGGAAAATAATCTTTTTCATAAGTCCTCCTCTATATTTATATAACCCATTGCGGGTAAAAATTAATGACCGAATCCTGTAATAAATTCATAGGCGGTAATAGCCGCAACTGCTCCGTCGCCGCATGCAGTAACAATCTGACGTTTGGATGATTCGCGTATATCGCCAGCGGCAAAAATACCTGGAATCTTCGTTTTCATATTAATGTCTGTAATTATTTCCCCATTTGAATTTTTAAGTTCATCCGAAAAAACGCTGGAATTCGGTGTGACTCCGACAAAAATGAATACACCATCAACATTTATTGTTTCATTATTTCCGGTTTTAAGATTTTTAACTATTAGCGATGAGACTTTTTCAGCCCCTTCTATCTGTATGGGTGCACGGCTCAATAATAATTCAATATTTTTTTCACTGCGGATTTTATCCTGGAGAACTTTTTCTCCGCGGAATTCATCCCTTCGGTGAATCAATATTACTTTGGCGGCGAATTTTGTTAAAAACAAGGCTTCTTCAAGTGCTGTACTGCCGCCGCCGATAACCGCGACAATTTTGTTTTTAAAGAATGGTGCGTCACATGTTCCGCAATAGGATACGCCTTTTCCGCGAAATTCCATTTCACCTGGAATATTAAGATGCCTATAACTAGAACCTGCCGCTAAAATCACCGCTTTGCAACTATATTCATCATTGGAAGTTTTTATAGTAAAGTAATTTTTATTATTCTCAATAGATGTAACGTCACCGCTTTTTATTTCAACGCCAAGTCTTTTCGCCTGTGCGTCCATTGCGGACGAAAGATCCCATCCGCTGATTAATTTTTCAAAACCAGGATAGTTCTCTATTTCAAGAATATTGTTTTCGCATAATTGCTTTACATATGAACCGTG
>CAYLTM010000211.1:0-3413 GCA_964386495.1 uncultured Leptospirales bacterium | reverse complement strand
CAACCTGACCGCCTGGTGAAAACTTTTCAAGTATTAAAGTATCCAGTCCGGATCTTACTCCGTATATTGCAGCGGATAAACCGGCAGGACCGGCTCCGATAATAATTAAATCTTTCATAATTGCACTCCATAATTAAAAAACGTAATAAATAATCTCAGTCAGAAATATTTTCAAAATATTCAAAAGCATCGATGATATCCAGATAAGCACCATCGAATCCGGAATCAACAATTTTTTTTATATATGATGAATCGTTACCATAGATGATTTGCTGCCATTTAGTGTCCCAGTATTTTACCTTGTAGTTTCCCTGCCAGTCAGGATTTTCTTTATACAAGAAATCGGGTGAACCGGTATCCCAGTTGTCTTTCCAGTAATACCTGTAGTCTTCAGCCTCACCGATGCTGATGTAGGCGACAACTAATCTGGAAGAACCGTTCTTTTTTTTCTTTAGAACCGCAATGTCAGCGGAATTTAAATAGTCGTCATTAAAAAAATAATCAATAATTAAGAGGTCGTAATTTGTTTCTGATAATTTGCTGATGAAGGAGTTTTTATTTTCGGTTGATGATGGAGTTATTAGGTACAGAAAATTTTTAACCTTGCTGATTTTGTCGATTGAATTGCTATTAATATTATACGGCTGGAGCGGGTAGGCGGGTATATTATCAAGTTCTCGATGATCGGCAGCGAATGATATGAATCCGTTACTAGTGTTTTTAGAATAGGATGAGTCGATATTAGCTTTCAAGGAACAGTAATCTGTGACCAGAACTATTATGTTATTCTCCTTACCTTTTTTTAGGAATTCGCATAAATAATCTGAGTCATCCTTCGAGGTTGCTGAATCATCCTTTTCATATCCGAAAAACAAATCTTCCCGACCAACCGCATTAATGGATGATATGTAGTTTGTGTCAATTGCTCCATCGGATTCGCCGCTGGTTGTGAGAAGTTCCTGACCATTCTGAGGTATAATCAAAAAGTTAGGATTATAATTACGTGAATAAGCACTGATATTCTGTACAAATGCCCGCATATCCTTCTTAAAGTTGCGGTCTTCAAGACCAGTGACTTCACCGCATTGTAAAAGGCAAAGTATAATTGGAATGTAAGTGTTTTTAAACATCAATGTTACCTCTCAAATAATTAATACGATATCGACTTATGTTATATTATCTGAATTATATTTCTGAAATATCAAAGGAATTATCAATATCGTGTTGAAAAACAACACTTCCCACCTGGTAACTCTAATGACCAGAACAACTTCAAACATATCATGAATAATAAATGCAAGAGGGATCATAACCAAAAACCAAAGTTTATTGATTCTTATACTATTTTTTATCATATTGATGTATACAATTATGATTGAAAACAGACTGAATAATCCGAACCGACCCCATATTTCGAAAAACATATTATGTAAATGATATTTGTAAAAATCAGGATTACTAATAACAACTTTTGCTTTTAATCCAGTAAATCCATAACCAAAAAAGAATTCAAGCGAAGGAAATTTATTATAATTATAAAGAAAAAACTCTTCCCACAAAGCAGTCCGCATGGATGTTCCGAACTTAAATTTCGAGAAAAAGAATTCAAATGCCGGGAAAAACAGAATAACCGCTGCTATTGCAGCAATAATACTTAGAATTGCAGAATATTTGTAATGAATAAGATTTTTTAAAATTTCTATAATAATTTTTGGACTAAAAAATATTGTTAAAAGGATTAAAGCAAAAATTCCGAGTAATGAAGCTCTGGAGCCGGATAAAAAGGTAAAAAGTACGAATAGCATAGAAGATAAAACATACAAATATACGAGAAAGCCTTTTATTCCATTGCGAATTTTATAGAATGTTAAACTAAGTGATATCATCGCACCAAGCATCATTTCTAGTCCGAAAACATTCTGATTATGTGTCAATCCCATGAATACAGTGTTTTCATAAGGTGCATTTCCAAGAAAAAATTGTAACAGATAGGAATAATTGTCAGCAACTAAAAAAAACAAATGTAAATAAGGGTATACTAAAAATATTGCGAGAATGATTATTATTTTTTTCTCATCAGGTTTCTCTATGGTTAGATAAGAACTTATGCCAATAAACACGATAAGTCCGATTATAGGGTGTGTAATATCTACAAATGCAAAATTCCCAGCTATTATTGCTGATAACGATGTAATTATGGAATATATGAGAAATAAAACTTCAAACTTATGAAGTTTTTTTTCCGAAAACAAAAAACGAGAAAAAATAAAAAATAAACTAATCGCAATGATGATAAGTTTTGAAGATTTTTCATAATAATAATGTTTCAACCCGAATGAAGTATGGATTCCAAATGCGACAGATACCATTATGAAGAAAATGTAAAAATAGTATTTTTTTAATTTTAAAAAATATGGTTGAAGTAGGTCATAAATTCCCGAAATAATCATAAAAGCTCCTAGCGTATTAAATAATTTTAAAGTGAATTATTCTCAGATTTAACTAATTGATTACAAATTTATGGCAATCAAAATCAATATACTATTGACTAATTTTCTAGAATTAATCAAAACATTCATATAAAGATGATTTGTCCATAACAATTACTTTTATAAAGCAAATATTTGAGAATTAATAATTTTCTCCATCTTAAATATTTAATAATGAACAAAAATTTATTCAGGCTTTCGGTTTATCTTTTACACCATGATCGGGTACATAATGTTAGAAAATACGAATTTATTTCGGAATTCCGACATGTCGATATATACAGGAAGTATGAATCGACATCCTGATTATTGCATTTTATTTCTCGATAACGATTTATATTAAATGATTAAATAGTTCCTATCGAAATATTCGTATAATTTTGGAATAGTGCACTGATTCATGAATTTCATCTCTAAGCACAGTCGGGCCAACGATTTTGCTTAATTTAGTTTCCGTTGGATAATTACATTTTGTAATTATCCAACGATTGCTTTTTCGAAGTTAATTCGAAAAAGCTCACATTTTCATTGAAAATGTCGAACTAAATTATCCATTATCAATAAAAATGGCGATACTTCCTGTATCGATTTAGTTCTTGGAGAATTAAACACCAAGAAATAATTTAATAATTCAGAATAATTAAATTCATCACTTAGTGTAAAATAAGTAAGTATAATTTGAAAATGTTTATTAAAAAAAATAAAAAATACGCAAAAACAGGAAAATTGTTAAGTTATTTAAATAATTTCTAAACAAATTGAATTTTTTTTAATAATTTCAATTATTGTTGTTGACGTTATTCATGTTTAATTATTAACTGGCTGAGTAATGATTAAACAATGTTTTACTTCATTTAACTTCTTCTAACTTTTAATATTTTTTAGAAATTTTTAAAAGAATGGTTGACGCGGGAGTGTCGGTAA
>CAYLTM010000210.1:0-6175 GCA_964386495.1 uncultured Leptospirales bacterium | reverse complement strand
TAATATAACATACATATGTATATATATTTTGAAAATTAGAACCCTACCCTATTTAAATTTTTCTTTTTATGGATTATGTCATATAAATTCATTGACAGATTTCCATTGAATTGTCGTTAATATTTATCAATTGTTTATCTTTTCTAAACACATAAACAATAATCGAATATTATTTTAATGGTGTCATTATGAACTTCGTATTCAGCATATCCAAAGGCGGAACAGCCAAAACAACATCTGCTATAATGATGGCAGAATATTTAACCCGTGTCCGGTCAGAAAAAACATTGATTATCGACCTTGATCCTCAGAGTTCAATATCGAGTTTCTATCTTGATATCGATTCTTTTATGAAGAAAAACCTTCTTTCTTTCCTTGCCGAAAAAGAAACATTCGCAAAATCCATATTTTCAATCAATAAGAATTTAGATATATTACCATCCTCTTTAAGGTTAAGTAAGTTTGAATCTTTATTCGCCGATAAATCGGGTGTCGAGGTTTTCATTCGTTCAAAACTTGAAAAGTATATGGATAAATACAAGCACATTGTAATAGATACACACAGCAACATTGACAAAGTTGTCATCAATGCTTTATTGATGGCTGATTATGTAATTGCTCCAGCAGAACGAGTATCCAGAATGTCCTTCGAGGGAATTGACATTTTAGTCAGTGAAATAAAAGCATTGGAAAGCAATTTGCTGTTTAAGAACCTTATGAATATTAAGGAAATATTTATATTACCAACAATGATAAAAAGCAATATATTTACCGGAACACAAAAAAAACAGAAAGTTAAAATTTCGGATATGTCTGACAATTTTCCGGATTGCTTTGTATTACCAGAGGTAAAATACTATGACAAAATTACAGATATGCAGGACAAAAAACAGTTTCTAGAAGACGGTTTTTATGATAATTACAAAACTGTATATAATGAACTTTTTAAAAGGATTGAAAAATGAAAAACCGTGAAGATATAACAAAAGCTAAACGACGAGCAATATTTAATGATGACGAGATTCAATTATCTCTCGACAAAAACTCACTTGTTGAATTTAGAAATAACAGATTACAAAAAGAAGATGAAGAAGCTCAGAAAGTAATCGATCAGCTCCTCAAAAAAGAAATGACCGGAGCCTTATCCTTTGAAGACCGTGCCACAGCAATCGGAAAACTAAATAAAATTGGCAAAATGGCATTATATCATATTGGAAGAATGATAATAGATACTGAAAAGCTCATACAGGAAAATAAAACCGGAACATCTTATAAATCAATTTATGAATTCTATATGGACTATTCAAACACTCTTGGTTTTGACAGCTACAAATCCTTTGCAAGAATAATGAGAATAGCAGAGGCTATATCGGAATCCGCATTTAAAAAACTCGGTATCGTCAAAGCTGATTACTTAACAAGATTTTATAACACCCCAGTGATGAGAAAAATAGAAAAAAACCTCGAAAAACTTTCAGGACTAAAGTTCCCAGAAGAATTCATCGAGGAAGTAGACAAATATACAACATCACCAGAAGAAAAAGAGCGAGAAAAAGAAGAAGAAAAAGAAAGAGAAAAAGAAATTTTAGCGAGTCATCCAATTTCGATAAAAATGCAGCCAACGATTATCGAGAAAAAAGAAGAAATAATAAATTCTCTTGTAAATGCTCAAGATGAAAAAGATATACGAAAATCTCTTGAAAAGTATGAAGATACAAAAGATCGGGAACTTGTTTTTACTTTTAAAAACAAAACGGAAAAAGAAAAATTTCAGTTAGCTCTCGATAAGTTTTTACCAAAAATCAAAATGGAAATGGAAAAAATAGTATTACCGAGCGAAAAATAATATATTCCAGGTGTGCTAACAACACACCTGGAATAATCAAATTTCAATGATTTCTCTAACGAGACATAATCCGCATATTTAAAGCTTCAAATTTACCATAAAAAAACCCTTTTTTTGTTCAGAAAAAAAATTTTGCTAATGAGACATAAAGTAATTGACTATTTTTTATTCATTATTAATATTGATTAATATTAATGATTATTCATTAAACGTATTTGGAGGACTTATGCCAGCAATTATTAAGAAAGATCGTTCAGTTGACAACATGAACAAATGCGTCAATCAGTCGATTAGTATAAATAAAGATTTGAGAAAAGTAATTATTGAAGTAGCTGAAAAAAACAAACGCAACATTTCTAGCGAGATATTATACCGAGTTGAACAGTCTTTGGTTAATGAAGGATTATTGAGAGCGTAATAATAAAAAATCCCGTCTTGCTTGGCGGCTCAACGGGATTTATAATGACAACCCAATTAAGGATTGCAACATAGACAACTGCAATATACTAAAAACTTCGTTGGGTGTCAATAAAAAAATTTTGAAGGGACACCCAAATGGAAAAAATTAAGGTAAAAAGCGAATTTTTAAAAGCAAAATTCGGCGAATCTATCGATTATGGCTTCACATCAGTACCAAACGTCCTTCTTGATTATGGTTCAGAGCTTGGATTATCAGATCGCTGTATATATTTTATAATACGGGTATTAAGAGCCAGCTTTAAAAATAAAAACGGAATCATTAAAAATACGGATATTTCTGATAAGGATAACTCTACATTGTTCAGAATAAAAAAAGAGTTAGAAAAAACTAAATTAGTAATAATAAAAACTTATTATGAAAAACAGGATAACGGTAAAATTATCGGGTACGGTACAATGTACGACTTTAGACCATTATTCGATGAGTTATATAATATTGCCAAACTGCGTGATTGCAAAAACGCAATACCGGCGGAGGCGACATTGCAAAAACGCAATAGCGAAGATTGCAAAACTGCAAACCGACATTGCGAAAACGCAACACCAGCCGATAAAAAAGCAACATATAATATTAAGAATATTAAGATTAATAAAGATATAGATATGGTTAATTTTATTCAAAAGCTTAATCTTAATGAAATATCAAAAACATCTGAGCCTTATCTGAAAAAAGGGTTAGAGTGTATATTAAATGATTCCGGAAAATGGGATATCACAGACAAGTTATATTTATCTGGTGATTATGCAAAAGAATACGTGATATATTTTCGACGTTTTTTTATAGAAAATAATTTGGATTATGAGATACAGGTAATAGTCAAGTAATAAACATAAAAGAGGTATAATATGAAAATTAGATTCGCTTTGTTTTTTATTATCACGCTAAGTTTTTTTACTATATCTTGTCAAAAATATAGTTATACTAATGCCTCACCATCTCTTGTACTTCGTGAAGACGCTAATAAAGAATCAAAAAATATTGTGAATATACCAGTTGCTCAAAAAATTATGATAATTGAAGAAACGGAAAAAGTAGAAGAAATCAATGGGAAAAAAGGAAAGTGGATAAAAATTAAATGGAAAACATACACAGGTTGGGTCTTTGATGCTTATTTAACTAAAGAGTTATCAATAGAATCTTACAAATTGAAAGATTTATTCGATTACAAAATAGCTGAATTAGGTGATTTCTATTTTAACGGTTATTACACACAAGACAGTAAAAATGAATATTTTGCAAACTTTCATGTTCAATCTTCTGACAAAATATATTCAAGTTATGAAGCAGGTGGTGCGGAAAGCACAGTTATAAATATGAAATACGAGGAGGATTCTCTTATTCTGACAGTAAAATATGAGGAATATGCGGATGACTATCTTGAAAACGATAATGCAGATATTATAAAAAAAGAAATATATGATTGTTTCGTTACTAAAGAAGAATTTATAAAATATATAAATCAGGGAAACGTATTTGATGTTAAGTGTAATAAAAAATAAAATATGCGAAATATTAAAAAGGCTACTGCATATTAGATAGAATATGTGAACACAATATAATAAATGTATATGTATGCCCATTCTGGGAATACATATACATAAACAGGAAAATGTTATGTAATCGATACAGCCATTGTAGTTATCAAAAAAGAACAACCAGATATGTAAAAAAGTTACATGATTTTACCAGCAAAAGGAAAGGAGTATATATGATGAAAACAAAGGAAAAAATTGTCAGATTTGACAGCAAAGATATTGATAAGTATATCAATAGTGATAAGTATAAAAGACAGATTGAAAGATTAAAAGATTTCAAAGATGAGGACATAGATTATTCAGATATACCGGAAATAACAAAAGAATTTTGGGAAAAACACGAAATAAAGAAAAGCCCAAAAAAGATACCGATAACAATAAAACTTGATCCGGATGTTATAATTTTTCTTAAAAGTCATTCAAAGAACTATCAGACTTTGATAAATGATATTTTAAAAACTTATATAGAAGCACACAAATAAGCCCCCCTAAACGAGGTTTTGTTATTTCACAATTACAGTGCCAACCTACGGCATTGTAAAACAATAAATCTTCCCAAAGAATAGCTCATTAAAAAAGATAGACCTTGAAGGTTTACCTTTGAATTTTTTTTCCACCCTTTTTTCAGAGACATAACACCCTTAAAAAAATTAATAATTAATTTGACTAATACTATACATCTGTTAAGTAAGTGTCATTAATACAGCATTTTAACTGGAATAAAAATTAAGAATAATAAGTGAAAATGGGGTGCTGAGGTATGGTTAAGAATTACAAGGATGTAGTTGTCTCCACGAAGGAAAAGGAATGGATTGAAAAGATAATGAAAGTGATAAAAAAAGAGAAAGGGTAAACAAATGGATAGTTATTTAGAGGTGTAAAAATACAATTAATAACTTGCCAAAAAAATCTGTAATGACGATATTAGCAGTATAGATGGAATTATTTAGAGTTAACTAATAATTGTAATGGAGGTGAGAAATGAGAGATAAAGCAATAAAAACAGGATACCTAATAAGAGAAGCTGATGATAATACATTCCTTTCCTTCAATGTTTTACTTCGGAAAGAAGGGTCAGAATTTGTTGCAGTTTCAATTGAAATGTTTTGTGTTGGTCAAGGTAAAGATGAGGAAACAGCTGTAAAAAATCTAATCAGTGGATTAGAAACTACATTGTATGCAGTCGCAAAAAATAAAGATATCCCGATATTTTACGCACCAGATAAATACAGGTCGGAATATATTGCACTTATTAATAAGACAAAGAAGCAAAATGATATTAAACCAATAGAAAAGTTTATTGATATTGTAAGGACAAAATTAACAAATATTTCTCAAGCTAAATATGTTATGGGATCAGAAATATATAGTATATGAAAGTTGTGGACATAATAAAAAGATTTGAAAGTGATGTGAATTATAATGTAATTGTTCTTAATTCGGGACAGGGAAAGAGTTCTAAAAAAGCTCATTATGTTATAGAACAAAAAACAACAGGAATCCCGGTTGATATTAATTATTATTCTGATAAAGCAGAAATTTCACAAACAAAAATAATAGAAATTGAAATGAAATTTAATATAAAAATATAAAGAAACCCCCTATTTCAGGGGGCTTTTTAACTCAGCTATAATTTTAGTCAACGTCTCTTTTGAAACCGATTTTCCTTGAATTATTTTCTGAAGCAGGCGGATTCTGCATCCCATTTATAACATCAATAATTTGCTTAATGGAAATATCGTGTTGAATCAATTTTTTCCAGATTAACGATAAATCTTTATTCAAGGATATACTTTCTCTGAATTGAATAAAAATCCGCATTATTTGGATATTAACATGAATAGCTCTTTCGCTATTAAGAACACTGGAAAGCATAGCAACTCCTTGCTCTGTAAAAACAAAAGGAAGAGAACGTCTTCCACCCCAACTTGAGGTCACAATTTGTGACTTCAAGATTTCAAACTCATCTTTCGTTAATTAAAACATAAAATCATTAGGGAATCGAGAAATATTTCTTTTTACAGCCTGATTAAGAACTTTAGTTTCAACACCATATAATTCAGCAAGATCACTATCGAGCATAACTCTTTTATCACCGATAGTGAAAATTTTATTTTTAATAATATCAGCAGTAATAATATTTATAAAATTAGTCTCCAAACATTTTAACAAGATCATAGATATGCTGTAAAACCTTAATTCTCTTTTCTTCCGGTAAAGACAGAATTCCTTTTAAAAGCTCAATGTATTCAATAGGCAAATAACCCTCATCATTCTCATCTTTGAAGAAATCAGATAGCGATATATTATAGA
>CAYLTM010000209.1:0-6251 GCA_964386495.1 uncultured Leptospirales bacterium | reverse complement strand
GCATAGTTACGCAAAAATTTGCGTAACTATGCGGATTTCTCACATATGTGATTTTAAAAGGTGCCAGAGAAGAATGACTAGAATAGAATAACGAATTATGTGGTTAAAAATCCACATATGTGGATTTTTAACCTATGTGAGGAATCAGTGGAAAATGACTTTCCTGTAGATAAAAATATTGACATGAGCAGAGTATTGCTTGTACAAGTATGTGTGATGGTAAAAAAATGAAGAAAAGTATATTAAGAAATTTTTTCCTGTATTCTATAATCTTCGGAATATTTATGGGAATAGTCTTTCGCGCGATAACCCCAATTTTTGTCACTTTCAAATCAAACCTGCTGGAAAATATTTTCACATTTTTATGTATTTTTGCTGGAATCTGTGTAGGCTTCGTTTCCTTTATGATAGGAAAGTTAACCTTGATAAAGACACTGCATCAAATTAATTTTTACTCAAAAGAATTATCTGAAGGAAATTTTAATAATGTGTTACATATCGAATCAGATGATGAGATAGGCGGAATGGTCAGCCAATTCAACAGTTTCATAAAGAAGGTGAAGGGGATTATATCCGATATAAAAGAAATATCCGTACAACTCGCTTCGTCTTCAAATGAACTCAATTCTTCATCTATCCTATTTTCAGAAAATGCTCAGAACCAGTCTGCTAGTGCGGAGGAAATAACCGCAACGATTGAGCAGATGTCCGCTGGTATGGAAAATATTGCCGCAGGTTCGATTGCACAATTTGATAGTTTGAATTTTCTATTGGAAAAACTTCTGATGCTTTCAGATATGATTTCAAAAATGGAAGTTATTACAACCAAATCAAAATTTGAGATTAATGATATTTCGGTAACAGCAAAATCCGGTGAAGAATCAATGAATAAAATGAACCTATCTATGGTAAAAATTAACGAAAGCTCGTCCCGGATGATATCAATTGTTGAGATGATCAATGATATATCAGATCAGATAAATCTTCTATCGTTGAATGCGTCGATAGAGTCTGCAAGGGCTGGCGATGCGGGAAAAGGTTTCGCTGTTGTAGCTGATGAGATATCAAAACTCGCGGATCAGACAGCATTGAGCATAAAGGAAATTGATTCTCTCATTAAAATTAACAATAATGAAATTTTAGCCGGAATGAAAAATATTGATGAATCTATAGGAACCATAAAAACAGTTATTATTAGTGTAAGCTCAATCAATGATCTTATTACTCAGATTACAGAACTCATGAGTAAAGAGACGGTGGAAAATAAAATTGTCAATACTGCCGCGGTTAGTGTTAAAAATCTTTCTGAAAAAATTAAGTCCGCAACTGAAGAACAGAAAATTGCAGCGATTGAAATTGTTACAGCCATTTCTAAAATTAATGAACTCACGCAAACAAGCGCGGCTGGATCTGAAGAGATGGCGGCTAATAACGAAGAGATTGCAGGAATGGCAGAAATGCTTAAATCGAAAATTCAGTTTTTCAAAGTGTGATACATACTGTATCCGATCAGACTGATAAGGCACAGGTGGAAATATTATGAAAAAACATCTAAGTACAAGCGTATATACATTCAGAGATGTAATAAATGAAAACTGCATGTATGTAGACAAAACAAAAGAAATTTTTGCTATGGTTCAAAAACCAAAAGGGCAATACTTTCTTTCCCGCCCGCGACGATTTGGTAAGTCCATGACCCTTTCAACGCTTGAATCAATTTTCCTTGGAGAAAAGGAACTGTTCAAGGGACTGTATATTTACGACCAGTCTTACGATTGGAAAAAATACCCGATTATTCGTTTAGCGCTTAATAATTATTCATCTGATACCGCAGAGCAACTTAAAGAAAAATTAAACAGTTATTTTGATAAGACATCAATTGATGAAGGGCTTAAATATTATGGAAAAGATCCTTCGTCAAAATTTGGAGAACTAATAAATTATTATTCTGAAAATTATGGTAAAGTTGTAATACTTATAGATGAATATGATAAACCAATCCTTGATAATATCTTGAATAAAGAAGAGGTTGTGAAAATTAGAACTCTTCTAAAACAATTTTATGGCATAATAAAAGGTCATGAAGAGCACATCCGTTTTACATTCATTACCGGTGTGAGCAAATTTACCCAGGTCTCGATATTTTCAGACTTAAATAATCTCACCGACATCTCTATGATTCAGGATTTCGCCGCGATTTGCGGTTTTACAGAAGAAGAATGTTTACATTACTTCGCGGAGTGGATAGAAGAGAATGCTATAAAAAATGGAATATCGAGGGGTGATTACATTGCAAAACTAAAATATATGTATGACGGAATCCGCTTCACTGAAAAGGAGCTATATGTATATAACCCTGTCTCTTTTACCAGCGCGATGGAGTACGGCGACTTTAAACACTACTGGTTTGAAACAGGCACGCCGACATTTTTACTGCGGCTTCTAAAAGAGTACAACTACGATATCCCGCATTGTGAGAACATGCAGTTAACTGCCGATACATTTTCAAGCTATGAAGTAGACAACATCCGACTGGAGCCGCTTTTGTATCAGACGGGTTATTTATCTATTAAAGATTATGACAAAGAGACGGGAATCTTTACCCTCAGTTATCCTAATGAAGAAGTCCGTTCAGCTTTTGTTAAACGGCTTGTAGAATATTTCACGCCTGTCGATATGGCGAAGGTTCCATCTTTGATAGAACAGACAAGGACTGCTCTTCTGGAAAATAATCTTGACGACCTTTTTGATATATTAAATGAATTCTATGCTAAAATTGATTACACAATAAAGATTAAGCACGAAAAATATTACCAGACGATATTCTATATATTTTTCACACTGCTTGGTTACAGAATCAAAGTTGAAGTAAACACGAACAAAGGTCGAATGGACGCGGTTGTTCAAACAGATAAATTCATCTACTTATTTGAGTTTAAGCTGAACAAGAGCGCTGCCGAAGCCCTTGCCCAGATAAAGGTTCGGGAATATTATAAACGATATCAGACAGATAACCGCAAAAAGATTCTTCTCGGCATATCTTTCAACGACCAGACCGGCGAAATACGAGAGTGGGTGAGGGAAGAAATTTTGAATTTTGAATTTTGAATGAAGTAGAAGAAGTGTTTGTGTTTGTGTTTGTGTTTGTGTTACTCGACGATGAAACTTGAAAAACAGGCGGTGAATAAATGAAAAGAATATTTATTTTGTTAGTACTGAATATTCTTATATTTTCAAATTTTAGTTGTTACTTATTCGGTGACCAAGAAAGAATAAAATATGTTTATTATTCAAAGAATGGTTTACCCCATAATGAGTTAATAAATATGAAAAATAAAATTAATATAATGATTCGTTATCCCTATGATTATTATAACGGCGGCATTCCCTTGGAATCTAAGAAAAGTAATAAAGTTTGGGAGAATAAATCATGCGTTAGATTTCAGATAATTAATTATACCAATATAATGTTGTCAGTACTTGAATTTAAGCTGGAATTGATGGATACAAATGGTATGCCAATATTATGTGAAAAATATTTTCAATGTGATGATGTAGATTTATGTAAAATTGAAGATGAGACTTATGTTGTTAAATATGGTAGTATTTCGAATGATAGTAATGCTTACAATGTTATGGACGATTTTTTCTTTATGTATCCTATGCTTAAAGATAAAAAACTCAAATTAAAATATAAGATTAAAGCCGTTTACGGTGAAGAAGTATTCGATTTTGAAGGAACGGATGAAATAGAATATAACTATGGTTATTATGATTATGCCAGAGCAAGATAGAATCCGCCTGTCACACGACCGCGGATGTTGTGAGTATGCCGGTGCTTCGATATGATTGCTGGTCGTTGAGTGATTGCGAAGCAATTGTACCGAAACGCCCAGCAAATACTCAGCAACCGGACTGTTGTGGTTAATTAATTACAGCAGTCCGGTCATTGAGTGAACGCCGTAAGGCTGTTGTATCGAAATGACCGGATAGAACAGCCCGCTCGTTGAGTGAACCTGAAAGGTTTGTATCGAAACGAAGCGGGAACGAAATTACCTGTCGGAAGGATAATATGACCAATACATATAATAAAATTGCACTTTTTGAAAAAAAACAGATTCGTAAAGTTTGGTATAATGAAGAGTGGTATTTTTCTGTGGTAGATGTAGTAGGTGCTTTGACCGATAGTGCCAATCCTACTGATTATCTCAAAAAAATTAGAAAAAGAGACAAAGAACTTGGAATCTACATAGGGACAAATTGTCCCCAGGTAGAATTACTGACAGATACAGGGAAAAAAAGAATAACACTTACCGGAAACACAGAACAAATTTTGAGAATAATTCAATCGATACCTTCACCCAAAGCAGAACCTTTCAAAAGATGGCTTGCTAAAGTAGGTTATGAAAGAATAGAAGAAATAGAAAACCCGGAACTTGCACAAGAAAGAATGAAGAAACTTTATGAAGCAAAGGGTTATCCGCAGGATTGGATAGATAAAAGACTTCGTGGAATAGCCATTCGTCAAAACCTGACTGATGAATGGAAGGAAAGAGGTATAACTGAGAAAAGAGATTATGCTATTCTTACTGCTGAAATCAGCAAAGCGACATTTGGAATGACTCCAAGTGAATATAAAAAACTCAAAAATATTCCTGAAAAATCAAAAGCAAACCTTAGAGACAATATGACTGACCTTGAACTTATTTTTACAATGCTTGGTGAAAAAGTAACGACTGAAATCTCAGCGAATGAAAAACCGGAAGGTTTAAAAAAAAATAAAAAAGTTGCTCAACGAGGCGGTAAAGTTGCAGGAAATGCGAGAAAAGAAACTGAGAAGGAGCTTGGTAGAAGTGTGATAACCGATCAAAATTATCTTGACAATGATGATGAGTAGTATTTTTTTTATCGGCTTTGTTCAGGACACTGCAGATAGTAATGGAAAGGAAACAATATGGCCGGTGCTTCGATACAATTGCTGGTCGTTGAGTTATTCAATACAATAGTCCGCTCGTTTCGGTTGCCGAGTACACCGTGTATCGAGGCACGAAACGACCGGATACAATAGAGAATGGTTCTTTCGATGATATTATCGTGGGGAGGTGTTCCATGTGCAAGAAATCAGTCTTGAACCATGATTAAAAGGATTCGGGGAATTTCTTGATTTTTAAGATGAATACAAAAAATCCTGTAATCGGGTTAATCATGGATAATCGTGGTTCAGACGAATTCTTTAGTTATTGACAATGTTGATGCAGTTGAAAATGTAGTGGTTCATGACATTGATGACAATGGTGGAAAGGAAACAACGGAGAAATTACCATGGTAAAAAATGTATTTGTGTTATTGTTTATTGCAATTATTTCAATAAATATTAACTGTTATTTGTTTGATTTTGATAATGAAAATGAAATTGACAACAAAATAATATACTACACTGCAAATGGAAAATCGTGGAAAAAATTATTAGATTCAAATGTTTTTATATCATTAGGATATCCATTCGATTATTATTCTGAAAATATCGAGACAATATCTGAAGAAAGCATTAAAGATGCTGATGCGATAAAATATAAAAATTATAAAGATAAACTCGTTGTATACTATTATATAGTTAATAGGTCGAATAATAGTTTATTGCATTTTAAAGAATTAAAAGTCCAACTTGAAGCAGAGAATGGAGAAGTAATCCCTTATGAATCAATAGTTATTGATCCAAGTGTAATTAATGAATCAAGTGGTAATACATATAAAAGTGAGGAAGAATTTTTAAAATCTGATATATATGTTAAAAAAATAGAAAATAAATATTCATCAAATATTGAAATACATTTTATATTTCCAAAATTCAAACATGAAAAAGTAAAAATTTATTATAAAATAAAAACTACACTTGGTGATGAAGTATTTGAATTTGAAAACAGTGAAGAAATAAAATACAACTTTGGGAATAAGTGACTTGTCGTAATGAATTAATTACAGCAGTCCGGTCATTGAGTGGGGTGTTAGCCCTGTATCGAAATGACCGGCAAACTCAGCAACCGGATAGCATTATATTGTGTTTTTTTCCACAAAAATGGTGCCGGAGACCTTTTGATGCATAGTTACGCATAGTTACGCAAAAATTTGCGTAACTATGCGTAAAATCCACATATGTGGATTTTCCCGTCCGAAAAGGTGCCAGAAAAGATATTTGAAGGGTGTGACTTTTATTTCGGGTATTCAAGCAATCCGCATTTTGGGAGAATTAT
>CAYLTM010000208.1:0-6265 GCA_964386495.1 uncultured Leptospirales bacterium | reverse complement strand
TTTTTCTCACGGTGTTCGTAGAACTTCGCTAGCTCAATGTATGAATACACGCTTTTAGATTTATCCCAGTACTCGACGGCTTTCTCGTATTCATCGCGCTTCTTTAAAACAAGGCTGTATTTAAAAAACAGAGAATTGTCCTCGATCACCGATTCGCCGAGAAATTCAGCGAGGTCGAGAAACAATTCAAGATTACGCGCAAATAAATGCTTCGCGATGTTGATTAAACTCTTCTCCGATAGCTCGCTGTAATCTTTTTTTTCTACCTTGTCGAAGATTCCAGCGAAAATGTACATTAAAAATATCATGGAGATTATGTCGGTGCGGTTATGGTTGATTACCTCTTTCAACCGCGCACTCTCGCCGGTTTTCTGAAAAGTGAAATACACTTCCGGTATGAGCCAGCCCTCAATATCATCTTCACGCTTGAGACCGATGAGATTATTTTCGAGCGATCCGAGAGAGCAGCTTTCGTAAACAGATCTGAAAATTCTCCGCGCGGGAACGATCAAATCGATATGCTGAATATTCATAGGGAAGCCGTACACCCTGTTTATCATGTAGCGGTTTTTAATTAATGGTATGTCGAAGGTCTTACCGTTGAAGGTAACGACCGTTTTAAAACTGTTGAATAACGACAGCATGTACTGTAAAACTGCGGGTTCGTCGGAATACTTTTCCATAAAGATCTGCTCGGTAATGAAGTCATCATCATCCATGTATCCGAAACCGCATAGAAACGGATAATTTCCCGTGCCGGTAGAGAGCGATGTGGACTCGATATCGAAGAACAACAATTCCTGAATATTGAGATCATCGCTGACGGACAGACTTCTCAGGAGAGGCTTAATGTCGCAGAAAAACTTTTCTATGGAATTGTCGAAGTGCAGCTCGTCAAACGATAAGCGTTTTTCGATACGCCATATTGTTCCTTTTTCGGTGGTGATTTTTTCACCGCCGCGGTCTTCAAGAGTAAAAGCTTCTTTATCAGTAACCGCTTCATTCTTTGTTTTATTGTAAAGATTAAGCTTACTTTTTAAATCCATTAATCATCCCAAGCAAAACAGTTTTTGTGAAATCCTTTATATTGTCAATGTCGCTGATGTTCGGTCCTATACATGACGGGCAGCCTTTCGTACATTCGCATTTGTCGAGAACGATTACCGCTGACTCGCAAATCGACGGCAGGTTGTCATACAATCTGTCGGACAAGCCGATGCCACCGGGTGTTGAATCGTAAACAAAAATTGTCGGCTTGCCGCTGTAGTCGGACTTAATCATGCTGTGAGTGTTGATGTCCATGATGTCGGAAAAAGTAAACACCGGTGAAATGTTTTTCAGAAGATAGCTGATGCCGTAAAGAATATTTCCTGACGCATGTAATCCCCCAATGCTGTCGAGGTACTCAGCGTCGAAATCTATCCAGACAGCCGCCGTGTGCATTTCAATTTCCGGCAGCGTTATAGGACCAGTGCCGAGATTCTCATGCGTGTTGAAGCGGATCTTTTTGAACATGACCGCCTGCTCGCGAATGTTTACCTCGCCCTTGTGTACATCAAAGTCCGTCACTTCAACGTGAGTAAAATCTTCCAGCACCGCAAGATCCGTCTTCACATGAGCGTCCGTGTAATACTCGACCTCCACCTCGTGGCAGTAGGCTGTCCGTCTTTCCCAGTCGAGCTGGTCGATATAGTATTGACGGCCCTGGTGGATATATATCGCGTCAGTATGAATGAGCGTCGGCGCGGAAAAATAATCAACCTCGCCGATGACCGTGGCGTGTTTGGTTTTATCGACAATTATGAAATTTTCTTTAGACGCGGTTCTCATGGAGATTTCTGTCGCCGGATAAATGTCGCTCATCCAGTGATAGCGGTTGTCGGCTTTTTTAAGCACGCCGTTTTCAGAAAGATAGTCGAGCATCTCCTTGGTAGTAGAAAGATGCGCCGCGAACCGTTCGCTGTCGGTAAAGGGAATTTCGAAAGCTGCACATTTTATGTGGTCGAGAAGTATAAGCAAGTTGTCGGGATTAATTGTCGCGTTTTCAGGATTCGATGAAATGAAGAATGAAGGATTTTTCGCAATATACTGGTCAAGCGGTGATGAAGTCGATATCATGATTGATAGAGATTCGAGTTTGCGTCTGCCCGCTCTGCCGAACTGCTGATGCATAGATGATATCGATCCCGGATATCCGCAACTGATAACCGCGTCGAGCATGCCGATGTCGATGCCTAGCTCCAGCGCGTTGGTCGATACAACACCGAGGATCTCACCAGCACGTAACCCTTTTTCAATGGTGCGTCGTTCACTCGGCAGGTAGCCGCCCCTGTAACCGGCGATGCTGACACCGGGGCATTTTCTTTTCAGGTACGTTGAAATTATCTCTACCCGCATTCTGCTTCGTGCGAAAATAATCGTCGGTATAAAATTTCTAAGAAGCATCGCGCCGATTTTCGCGGCGTGCTTGACTGATGACCCGCGAATCCCAAGCTGCTCGTTTATCACAGGCGGATTATAAATGACGAAGTATTTGTCGCCGGTCGGCGAACCATTGTTGTCTATGAGCGCGACATCCTTGCCGATGAGCGCGGAAGCGTGTTCCTGCGGATTTTTTATAGTCGCGGAACATAGTATAAACTGGGGATTACTCCCGTAGAACGCGCAGATTCTTTTCAGGCGGCGAATCACATTTGCGAAGTGACTGCCGAATACCCCTCTATAGGAATGTACCTCGTCGATCACGATATATGAAAGATTCTCAAACAGCTTGATCCAGATTGTGTGATGTGGTAGAATCCCCGAATGAAGCATGTCCGGGTTAGTGACCACAATATGTCCAGCCTCACGGATAGCTTTTCTCGCGGAACCCGGAGTGTCCCCGTCGAAAGTATAGGTCTTAATGTCCGCTTCGAGAAGCTCAATGGTTTTATTCAGCTCGATCATCTGATCCTGAGCGAGAGCCTTAGTCGGAAAAATAAACAGCGAGCGGGTGTTGGGGTCAGCGAGATGTTTGTTCAGCACAGGCAGGTTATAGCACATGGTTTTTCCCGAAGCGGTGGGGGTAACCACAACAATATCCTTTCTGGACTGGACAGCCATGAACGCGTCATATTGGTGCGAATATAATCGCTCAATACCTTTCTTTTTGAAAACATTTATAATGCGCTCATTCAGACTGTCGGGGTAATCGCGGTATATGCCTTCCTTCGCTTCCTTTTTCAGCCACATGGAAACGTTGGACATGAATTGTTTGTCACTCTGAATATATTCGATAAATTGTGAAATATTCATGGCCGCACCTTTTTATGAAAATTGAGAATGCCCTCATCCCTGACCCTTCTCCCATTATAAAAATGGTAGAAGGGAATTTTAGAGGTTCCCTTGTAAAACAGCATTTTGGGTTTCCGCAAATGTGGAATAGCGGGACAGGTATAACTGGTAAATACTCGCTGTTCTGAACAGCTTAGGTTTTCGGGATTTTCAGTCAAGCGGAAAATTTGGGGTGATTACGTGCGTTTTGTGGGAATTATTGATAATATCAAAGGTCTCTGGCACCATTATTTTATCAAAGGTCTCTGGCACCTTAATCAACCTGATATTTCTGAATTTTAATTGTATTATTAAATAGTACCTGTTATTTTGACTCTGTAACGTATTTTAATAAATAAATGGAGAGTTTATGAGAAAAAAATTCTATGGATTACTTGTAATTTGTATAATGTTAGGATTTAGCGCATGTGATGATTATTGGGATGATATTAAAGCTGCTGGCACAGAGTATGATCAACCCAAACTGGAGGCATATTTCTACAGTCTTGATAAAACTATAGTAATTTTTAGAATGCCAAATTTTAGAAATGTCGAAAGTTCGCATGGAAGTGCTATTTTGTATACCGGTCATTATGTTGAAGGTGAACATTCAAAAATTCCTACAGAGGGAGTTACCGAATTTCCGCTTTTATTCTGCGGGGCTTCCAAAAAAGCATCATATAAATTTTCATCTTTTACCGGTAAATATACGTTTTGGGTAACTGGAAAATATATTCCCAGTGGAGCAGGTAAAACAGAGCCAAGCAATGTTGTTGCTCTCGATTTTGTCGAGTAGTATAGTTAAATTTTAACCGTCTATATGACATCGAATTTATCTGCATTTTTTGACAATAAGATATTAGTTACTTCGATTAGCCTGATTTTATATAATTAGGCTGATCGATAAGCCTAATTACTTCAACGCAATAATTTCTTCTATCGATAGACCTGTCGAAGCGGAAATCACATCTATGGGTACCCCGTTTTTTAATAAATTTTTCGCAATTTCCAGTCTTTCTTCAATTCTGCCGATTCCATAACTTGAATCAACCATGCTCGCTTCATAACGAAGTTCATCAAGATATCTGTCGTATTTCCGTCTTTCCTCTTCTTTCATTTTCAAAACATTCAGCTTTTCTTCGGCTTCCCTTAATCCCCTAGCACTAAATGTATCTTTAACTTTTTCGTTTTTTAAGAAATATATCCATTCATCAAGGTTGTCTTTTGTGTTATCGTCAAAACTATCAACCTTCAGGATATAATATTCCGGAAAGATTTCTTCAATGCGTTCGTAATCGTATAACTTTTTCTGCTGTTCGTTTAGTTCAAGTTTGTCGTTTTTATGCAGTCCATAAAAATTTGTCGTTCCTCGATAAACATAATCAACCCCATGTCCCATGTCGAAATATACAATGTTTATAGAATAGACTTTTTTCACTTCTTCATATTTCGCGGATCGGTTCAGCCGTTCTGAAATTATTTTCGATACTCCAAAAAGTATCCGTGATAAATAATCCAACTCTTTTGTCACCTGTATCTCAAATACAATGTAGCTTTCTTTATTGTCCTTGGCAAGGATATCAACTCTGTTCAGCTTACGTTTTTCGTTTTCTTTATTACTTTCACTTTCGAGTATTTCAATTATTGTTATGTCCTCTTTCAGCAGTTCCGACAAAAACCCTTCCAGGATGACAAAGTTTTCTTTCTGCCGCAAAATTTTCTTGATTGCCCAGTCGAATCTTATCAGCTGTTTTTCCATGAATCAGACCTCTGTTTGAAATATACCATAGCCCGTCAAAATTGTCAATAATTTTACTTCAACTCTGCCGATCCCAAAAGTATATTCGAGTCTAACATGTTCGTTTCATAATTGAGCTCATCAAGGTTGTCTTTTGTGTTGTAGTATTTTGTTAAAACTATCAAAAGAAATGTCTCTGGCACCATTATTTTGTAAATGGTCTCTGACACCATTTAATGATAATAAATTTTAATTGTATTTTTTGCGGCAGCAACTCTGCTTGGACACTGTGACGCATTTAAAAAATTTAATGGAGAGTTTATGAGAAAAAAATTCTATGGATTATTTGTAATTTGTATGTTATTAGGATTAAGTTCGTGTGATGATTTTTTGGATGATGTTAAATCTGCCACAGAGTATGACAAGCCCGAACTGGTAGCATCAATCGACACTATTGATAAAACTCTAGTAGTTTTTAAAATACCAAATATTATAGATGTAGAACATTCGCATGGTAATAATATTGATTATACCGGTCATTATATTAAAGGTGAGTTTTCGAAAATTACTACTGAAGGTTCTACCGAATTTCCGCTTTATTTCTGCGAAGCTTCCACTAAGGCAGGATATTACTTTCCATCTTTTACTGGTAAATATACGTTTTGGGTAACTGGAAAATATACTTCCGGAGGAGCAGGCAAAACAGATCCAAGCAATGTTGTTGTTCTCGATTTTGTCCAATAATATAGCGGAACATTTAATCGTGATTATATCACATTAAATGTTTCAGTGATGTTTACTGCAAGATAGTGATTACATCGATTAGTCTGATTTTATATAATCAGGCTGATCGATAAGACTAATTTCCACAAAATGTTGACATATCCCTATAACACCTTTTGCATAGTCCCGAACCCCGCTGATGGCGGTGAAATAAAGAAAAAGAAACTTGAAAAAAGAACAAGAAAGAAATAATATGAGACAAGTAAATCTTTGCAGCAAAAACCGAAAGTAAATTGGAGTATTATACCCGTCGCATAGTCTGGTTTCGGAATTATAAGAAAATATTATTGGTGAAGCAATGCTATCCCGTTTATGAGATTTCTATATAGTTCTAAATTCCGAGCAAAGATCTTTTAAATCTTTCACACCGGATTTACATGAATTGGCAAGATGGTTAAAATGCTGTAAAATTGATACGGTTGTTATGGAATC
>CAYLTM010000207.1:0-6271 GCA_964386495.1 uncultured Leptospirales bacterium | reverse complement strand
GCCATTGAAATAACTCTTTTAATAAGGGTTCTTTTTTCTTCATCCATTTTGTCAAAAATTCACAAGTAATACCCCGTAAAAGTCATATTTTTCTTCATCCAATAATTTTATTCTTAACAACACCACTTATGAGTGGTATAATGTATTTTATAAAGTTATTAAGGATAAAATATACCGCTGAGTGGGAAAGAAATGCTTAAACTTTTTTGAGGGATGGCTGGATTAAGGTTCGTCACAAGGGTACAAGCCATGTCAGAGTAAAAAAAGGTCATGTTTCAGAAACAATACCGATGCATAAACAATTAAAAAAGGGAACCGAGCAAGCATTACTAAAAACATTAAAAATAAATCAATAGGAGTCAATCATGAAATATCATTTTAAATATTATAAAGACGAAAGAGGCGGCTTCTGGGGAGAATGTTTAGAAATTCAAGGATGCAGAAGCGAGGGTGATACTATTGATGAATTAAAAATAAATTTTAAAGAAGCTCTTGATTTGTGTCTCGAATGCACTTATGATGAACATGAGAAGTTTATTTATCCTTTTCCGGAGAATAAGGTTAAGGGTAAAAATATATTGTCAATACAACCGGAACCGGCAATACTATTTTCAAATATTTTAAAAGACAATCGTGAAAAAAGCCATTTAACACAAAAACAAGTTGCTGATAAACTTGGGTATAAAAATATTTGGGCATATCAAAAACTTGAAAAAGGAAAGTATGGCAATATTACCTTAAAAACTATTAGTAAAATTCTTGAGATATTTCCTGATATAACTCTGGATTCAATATTTAAAGACAAATAAAAATCAAAAAAAGTAGTTGATTGAAATGCCGAAAAAAACCGGCGAAATAATTCGCCGGTAATAATAGAAAATACAATGCAAAATTTCGCGAACAGATTGTTAGTTTAAGAAAAGCATTTCCCAATACTTTGGCGCAGGCCAAATGTCAGCAGGAATAAACTTTTCTAGAGTATCGATTTTATCACGAAGATCGAGCATAGCTTTTTTAGTTTTAGTACAGTGATATTCAGCAATAGCGAACTCATCTTTTATAGAATCAGCTTTTTCCATAATATCTTTGAGCGATTCCGCGATCTCAATAATCGAGTTAACAAGATCAGCAACATTTTCAAAAAGCTTTTTCTGTGCCGAAATACCTTTTTCACCATATAATTCTTTTGCAGAAATAATAGAATCTGCAAGTATGCTCTGATATTCCATACCAGCAGGAACGATTTGAGACATAGTCATGTTGTAAAGAGAACCAGCTTCAATATCCTGAAGTTTGGAATATCTTTCAAGATGTATGTGATATCGTGATTTCATTTCTATTTCCGAAAGAACCTGATATTTAGCGAACATTTTCAAACATTTTTCGCTAATCAGTGCTTTTAAAGCGTTTGGTGTAGTTTTGAAATTTGGAAGACCGCGTTTTTCAGCTTCCTTTTCCCATTCAATGGAATAATTATCACCCATGAATAAAATAGCTTCACTGTTTTTAAGAACATCTTTCATAACATCAAAAGAAGCTTGTTTAACATCGCCGCCCATTTTAGAAATTTCGGCGGTAAGATATTCAAAACTTTCAGCCACGATAGTATTTAAAACAGCCGCTGGAAATGAAATAGGCATATTTGAACCGACAGCACGGAATTCGAATTTGTTGCCTGTAAAAGCGAAAGGAGAAGTTCTGTTTCTGTCAGTGTTGTCTTTGCTTAGAAGCGGCAGAGACGAAACTCCAAGGTCGATAATTGCCTGATCGGTAGCTTTACTCATTTTTCCGCCGATGATATCTCTAACAATATTTGCTAACTGATCACCAAGGAAAACTGAAATTATCGCTGGAGGTGCTTCATTCGCACCAAGTCTATGATCGTTACCATTACTCGCGACAGAGGCTCTTAAAATGTCGCCGTTGTTATACACCGCACGGATAACCGCAGTAAGAACCAAAAGAAACTGGATATTGTCTTCGGGAGTATTTCCAGGATTAAGATAATTGTGACCAGTTTCATCGGAAAGTGACCAGTTATTATGTTTACCGGAACCATTCACTCCAGCAAAAGGTTTCTCATGAAGAAGAGCGGCAAGATTATGACGTGCTGCGATTTTTTTTATAGTTTCCATAATAATGTGATTATGGTCAACAGCGATATTAGCTTCTTCAAAAATCGGAGCAATTTCAAACTGACTAGGTGCGACTTCATTATGACGTGTTTTTGCCGGAACTCCAAGTTTGAAAAGTTCTTCTTCAACATCGCACATACAGGTTAATATACGTTCTTTGATAGTTCCAAAGTAGTGATCCTCAAGCTGTTGACCTCTAGCTGGCGGTGCACCGAAAAGTGTTCTTCCGCACATTACAAGATCTTCTCTCTGAAGATAATAATCACGGTCAATTAAGAAGTATTCCTGCTCAGGTCCAAGAGTAGCGATAATTCTTTTTGGTTTGTTAACCGATCTTAAAAGAGGAGTTTTCTTGTCAAGGGCTTCGCCTGTGTAAGAAATAAAAACTGTTGGAATACAAAGGGTGATCCCCTTACCGCTGCGCATTATAAATGCTGGACTTGTAATATCCCATGCGGTATAACCTCTAGCCTCAAAAGTTGATCTGATTCCGCCGCTTGGAAAACTTGACGCGTCTGGTTCTCCTTGAGCAAGCTGTTTACCTGAAAATCTTTCAAGGAATTTCCCGTCATCGCCATAGTCGATAAACGCGTCATGTTTTTCCGCTGTAGATCCTGTCATCGGCTGAAACCAATGGCAATAGTGACTAGCACCTTTTTCGATAGCCCATTCCTTCATGGCATGTGCTACTGCATTTGCCGTATCGATATCCAGTTTTTCCGACTCGTTTATTATTCTAATCAGTTTCTTGTAGATGCTGCCTGGAAGCTTTTCCTGCATTAGAGCAAAACTGAATGTGTCCTCGCCAAAATATGCTGAAATACCATTTTTCATATTAATACCTCGCTTTTCAAAATTTCCGTTAAATACGGTATAGTTGGATAAACATTTTTAACAAAGGTTTTGTCAAGTGTATAAAAGCATAAAACCTTATGCAAATGAGATAATTAACACAAACGAAACATAAACAAAGTAACTATAAGTCCTGTAATTGTATATTGATATTCTTTTTTATTTGAAATCTAATTTTATTCATTATGCTATTAATTTGATATGGTGTCAAAGAATATTCAATACTGGCTTTTCGTTTACTCAGATTGTCAATTGTTACTTTAAGAAAAACTTCCTTTTCAATATTACTAAATTGATTTAAGGTCTCATTAAGGGTTGATATTACTTTCCCTTCAAGTTCAATATTATTCAAAATATTTTGAAATTTCTCATCAAAAATATTTTGATCGATTTCTTCTATATGAGTTTGATTGATAACTATTGTTGTTTCATGATGTTTGTAATAATCCTTTATAGCATTTTTTGCGATGATTATTAGGTATTTATAAATAGCAGGATTCGTATAATCAACAGCTGTTGATTTGCGAATAATGTTTAGGAAAATATCCTGCATAAGCTCTTCGGAAATATGTTCATTATGAATATATCTATTAATATAATTTTTTAGCTTCAAATGATACACATTGTAAACATCACTTAGCATGCTTGATGTTTTTTCTTTTTCAATGTTTACACCATATTTTCCCATAAATAACTCCGTTTTATAAATTGTTTGTATCCTTAAATTCTTTTAAGAGCAGATTATATGTTACATTGATTTTATTGTGTGATCTTTGTCAATAAAAATAATATAAAAAATAAAGTACAAAAATACATAATGAATAATTATAGCGCTTGATTTATTCATTAACGCAATATATTCAGATCAAGAGCTTTGATTGTACATAAATAGAAAATGTTCAGTTGGAATGGTGTCAGAGAAGTTACTTTTCTAGCAATGAGACATAATCATTATTCGACTAAAAAATTAATTTGATCTTGCTAATTTATTGAAGTATTTTAAATACTATTACCGATTTTATTAATCATGTTGCCGATCATTAATCGATAGCAAGAATAGATGATGTTCCATAATTAGCTGTCTTGTAATAGTGATATGCAAAAGCATAGAATAAGTGCTTGACTATATTTTACAAAATATTAAATCGGTAGAGGTTTTATGAAATTCAATAGTGCTGAAGCTTTAAGAGATGATGTGTTTTTTGAAGAGAATAAGGAGGAACGTTTGAGATTAGCAATTAAGACAAAATTTTATGGTATGGTTGAAATTGATGAGGATCAAATTTTTAACTTTCCATGCGGAATATATGGTTTTGAAGAATATACAAAATTTGTTTTTATAAAATCTGATGATCTTGAAAATTCCTTTATATGTGCTATGCAGTCATTTAATGAACCGGATCTTTCCTTTATTGTAATAAAAATCAGCGAAGTCATACCGGAATATGTATTATCGGTGTCTCAGGATGTTCTGGAAGACATTAAACTTGAGAGGTCAGAAGATGCGGAAGTCTATGGGATTCTGACTGTTCCCAGCGGAAATCCTAAAGATATGACAGTGAATCTTCAGGGACCAATTATAATAAATCCGGTAGCGAAGACCGGTCGACAGGCAATATCATTAAATGAAAAATACTCAACACGTCATAAAATTAGTGACGAGTTAGAAAAAAATAATAAACAAACTAAGGAATAACAATGCTTGTTCTTGCAAGACGAATCAATGAAAGCATAGTGATCGGCGACGATATAGAAGTTGTAGTGATTGATATTAAGGGCGACCAGGTAAAGCTTGGGATTAAAGCTCCTAAAAAAGTAACAGTACATAGAAAAGAAATTTATGACGAAATTAAACAGGAAAATATTGCTGCCACTGTAACGCCATTTAAACCGGAAGCTCTTAGAGATTTGTCTGATTTTTTTAAACGTAAAGATAAGAAAAGTGATAAATAGCCTTTACAGCTTTCGATAATTTTAGCAAGTATAAACCGATATCCTGATTAGATATTTTATTTCAGAATGGTTTATATTCTTTTAGAATTTCGTCACAATTATTCTGTATCAACCCACTATTGAAGTTTTCAATATGTCCGGCGGGGATGTATTGAATTTTTGAAATATTTTGGACATTATTATAAAGATCATTAAGATCATTGTATGATTCACTGCTGAAATACTGGTCATTGGTTCCTGCCGTTATATAAACCTTATACTCATTTACACGAGGTGTCAGATCATATTGATAATAATACGCGGCTTCCATTATCCTGAATTTGTGATTATATTTTTTATCAAGTTTCATAACCTTCTTCGTGTAAATTTCCCAATTTTTTGTGGATAATCTGTCACTGAAAACTTTTTCAAAGGCATCTGTCATTGAATTTTCACTTTTACTGTACATAGATAATAAATAACATATATAATCATACCTGTCATGAATATCCGCTTTTCCGAAAATTATTTTCGTGTTGATTGGTGAATAAAGAAGAAGAAGATCCGGTTTACGATTCGAACGTGCCGCGATTGCAGAATTTATTAATGCACCGAAAGAAAATGATATAACAATTATTTTATGGTCTTTCTTTAAGTGCGTGCTATGAAGATCATATAGTTGTATTATATTTCTTGTGTCCTCTTCATAAAACCATTCAGTCATTTTATACCTGTTAGGTAATGATGATAATCCCCATGACGGTGATATTATATTTATTTTACTTTCATTAAAAAGCTTATCAAAATACATTAAAGAATTTTCATTACGATTTTGGTCTAATATGAAATAAGTAATGTTATTCAACGGATTGATTTTGATTACTGGAGCGTTTCCAGGAATTTTATATAGAAAATCTCTATCGTATATATTTTGTCTTGATTCCTTTTCTGAAATTTTCACCGATTTGCTTTTTTCTAATATTAGGTTTTTATAGATATCAATAGATAAAACTATCGCAATAATGAATATTGCTAATCCTGTAAGTTTAACTAATGTTTTGAAAATTCTTAAAAACATTTTCAACAACTTTATTTTTATTTGTTTAATCACTAAATTTGCCTCGGAATTATATTTTTTTTAATTTTGATTTGTTTTCTTTGTAAAATTTATTGTCAAGCTTTTTACTCTGACACTAAATTGCTGATCAATTCGAAAACTCGTATAGGTATTTTATTTCGATAAATTCGAAATAAAATACCTATTTATCTCTTTTTGCTAAAAACGTCTCACCTCCAAAAGGTGTCAGAGACCTTTTAAAACAAAGAGCTCTGACACCATTAAATAAATGGTG
>CAYLTM010000206.1:0-6280 GCA_964386495.1 uncultured Leptospirales bacterium | reverse complement strand
ACAGGAGAATACAGAGCAAAAGGAAAAGATATTAGAACAGCGTGTTGAAATAACAGAAACGAAAAAAACACTATTCGGTTTTAAGATAATATTTGGCTGTATTATTCTGTTTGTAATATTATTTATCTTTTATAAATTACGCATAATTTCACATATTATTAGATTATTATAATTATATTGTCATAATACTATTTACTAAATATCTATACATATATATTTTTATGTCTTTTTTTAATTTAACATTTGACAGTATTGTTAAGTACTAGCATCCTCGTAAAATATAGATATTGATAGAAATAATACTTTACTTATTTGTAATACTCTAATCCATTATCATTAATAATTATTTTGAGAGTAGTCTATTAAAACATCTCTTCTTTTTATGTTGCCTAATAAAAATCAAGCAACATATTTTAGAAAAATTTTATTGTAAAATGTTTTTGTAGAGCATTCATGAACAAAATATTTGATTTTGTAATTTTTAAAGAGATAATATGGCAAACGAAAGAAAAACCGAAATAATTACAAGAGACCACTTTTCCAAATATTTGGATTCTATTGATATTGAAGAACAAAGCTCTGACAATCCAAAAATTGATAAGTTATTAAAATCCGCTTCAAAAAAAGGTGGAGGAAAAGGATATCCCGAATTTATTATTAGTTACAAAACTAATCCTGACTTATTGATTGTTATTGAATGTAAAGCCGATGTAACCAAACACGAAAGCAAAGATCGTGACAAATATGCAGATTTTTCGGTTGATGGCACCTTACTTTATGCTTCTTATTTGTCCAAAGGTTTTGATGTATTAGCAATCGCAGTTAGCGGAGAAACAAAGCAATCAGTAAAGGTTTCCCACTTTTTGCATTTGAGAGAAGAGAAAAAAGCGACTCCAGTTTTTGGAGATAAACTATTATCCCCTGATGATTATTTGAATGGATATTTGAAAAGTCCAGAAAAATTTAGACAAGATTATAATTCACTTTTAGATTTTACAAAACAACTTAACGAAAAACTACATACTTACAAAATTCTTGAAAGTCAAAGAAGTTTGCTAATTAGCTCAATTTTAATTGCTTTAGAAAATACTGCTTTCAAAAAATCATATGCTTCGCACAAGAAAGCTGAAAATCTAACAGTTTCTCTTATTCAAACAGTGTCTGTTGAATTGGAAAGTGCAAATATTACAGGAAAAAAATTAGAAAATCTAAATACTCAATTTAGTTTTATTAAAACCGATACTTCTTTGTCAAAAAAAGAAAATGTATTGAAAGAAATTATTGACGAAATAGACGAAAACATAAATGTTTTTATCAAAACTCACAGATATTTTGATGTTTTAGGTCAGCTTTATATTGAATTTTTGAGATACGCAAATAGCGATAAAGGTTTGGGGATTGTTCTAACTCCGCCACATATTACTGAGCTTTTTGCGGACTTAGCACAAGTCAATAAAAACTCTATTGCTTACGATAATTGCACCGGAACAGGTGGATTTTTAATTAGTGCAATGAAAAAAATGATTGCAGATGCAAAAGGCGATGAGACAAAAATTAAGGAAATAAAATCAAAACAACTTATCGGAACTGAATATCAATCACATATTTTCGCTTTATCAGTTTCAAATATGTATATCCACCAAGATGGGAAAACAAATATAATAAATGGAAGTTGTTTTGATGATGAGGTCATTGAAGAAGTAAAAGCTAAAAAGCCAACTGTTGGTTTTTTGAATCCTCCTTATAAATCAAATAAAAAAACTGATACGGACGAATTAGAATTTATTTTAAATAATTTAGACTGTTTAGTTGACGGTGGAACTTGTATTGCTATCGTGCCAATGCAAAGTGCCTTAGCAACAAGCGGTAAAGTTTTGGAACTAAAAAAGAAACTTCTCGAAAAACATACATTACAAGCAGTTTTATCAATGCCAGACGAATTATTTTTTAATTCTAAAGTTGGCGTTGTTTCTTGTGTTATGATCTTCACAGCTCACAGACCACACCCAAATCATAAAGAAACATATTTTGGTTACTATAAAAATGATGGTTTTGTAAAAAGAAAAACAAAAGGCAGAATCGACGCTTATGGAAAATGGGCAGAAATCAAAGAAAAATGGCTCTCAAATTTTGAAAACAGGAAAAATGAGCCTGGGTTTAGTATTAATCAAACAGTTACTGCTGAAATGGAATGGGTGGCAGAAGCATATATGGAAACAAATTATTCATATTTGAGAGATGAAATTTTTGAAAACACTATTTTAAACTATGTTACTTTTTTACATAGCAATAAGCTTTTAGAAAAAAATCAGGATTATGATAATGAATAACTTAGTAAAAATATCGGATTTATTTACTATCAAATATGGAAATAGTATTGAACTAATAAATTTAGTTCAATGTAAAAGTACTGACATAAATTCCGTCCCTTTTGTTTCTCGTACTGAAAACAATAATGGCATTTCTGCTTTTGTTGAAGAAGAATTAGATGTGGATAAAAATTCTGCACATACTTTAACTGTAGCCGTTGGTGGATCTGTTTTGTCTACTTTTTACCAACCACTACAATTCTACACTGGTTTTCATGTTTTGGTTCTTGAACCCAAAAAGAAAATGAGTACTGTAGAAATGCTTTTTTATGCAAAATGTATTAGTGCAAATAAATATAAATACAATTATGGAAGACAGGCAAATAAAACACTTAAAAATATTTTAATTCCATCTCAAATTCCCGAAAATTTAAAAAAAAAGCTCTCCGCTTATTACAAAAAACTAGAAATAAGTATTTCTCAAAAATCTTTCAGTGGAAAAAAAATAAAACTTGAAATTGACAAATGGGGAGAATTTGAATTGAATGAATTATTTAAAATTCAAGGTAGCAAAACAACTCCTCTTTTAGAATTAGAAGAATATGGACAAGGTAAATATCCTTATGTGACAACACAAGCGACAAATAACGGAATAGATGGATTTTTTGATTTTTTTTCAGAAGAAGGGAATGTTATAACGGCAGATAGTGCAGTATTAGGATATTGTTCGTATCAAGCGTTGCCGTTTTCGGCAAGTGATCATGTAGAAAAATTGGTACCTAAATTTATCATGAACAAATATATAGCAATGTTTTTAACAACTATTTTGAATTTAGAGCAATACAGATATAACTACGGTAGAAAATGTAGCCAGGATAGAATGAAAAGTATAAGAATAAAATTACCAAGCAAAAACGGAAACCCTGATTTTGAGTATATGGAGAATTACATTAAATCTTTGTCTTATTCTTCAAGTTTATAAAAATAATAGATAAAATTGTTTAGCTCTTTCACCACGCAACATTTATAAATTATATCATAGTATGTAAAAGACGGAGTAATCAGGCTTTTATTTTTACTTCATTAAATGGGTTTTTTACAAATAGGTTGTCATCTTCACGCAACTGTCTTTTCGGTTCATTCGTTATTCGCAAATAAGGGGGTAGGACGAGAGTAGTTATAATAATGTCATCATATTTAAATTAAATAATATTATTAATATTATAAATATATACTCTTTTTTATTGACAGAATTTTATTAAGGTTTGGAAATAAGTTGAATTTAGTTATAAGTAATGGAATAGCTATAAATTCGATAGCTATTGCGGATAATAAGAGTTATATGAAAGCGGCTATTTCATGTTATGGAACTAAGGCTCTAATTTATTCATCAATTCATCAATAAGAATTATTTTAATTTTGGAGAACAATCATGTATAACACAAATCGCAGTATTAATTATTTATTCATAATTATTATTTTTCTTCTTATTACATCATTATCATATCCCCAACAAAGCAACACTATCAATAATGATAATATTATCGAATCAATTAGCTTACTACAAAATAGACAATCCGCATCGGAAATGGGAAAGACTGTTGAATCTGAACGTCTTACAGAAGATATTAAGATATTATTATTAAAAGATTTTTATAAGAATCGTGTAATTACAAATACTTCGGATTGTCCTTTTTTAAAAAAAACTCATGACGGTTTTTCTTTATCATGCCATCCAAAAATAAATTTCAACATCCATGAGATTAAAATGAATAAACCTTGGAAAAGCAATAGAGGAACTACCAATCAGGTTCTTGAATTATTACAAGATATTCCCTCTGGTGATTTATTTAATGCAACCATTCAGATATTGCCAAACAATGGTTACCAGAAAGATACTTTTGAAGTTGCAGATTATTCTGATGAAGTAACAATATATTGCAAATTATTAAAGGTAACTCATAAAAAAGTCATTCAAGAAACCGAGGATATTTCAAAATAGGATTCTTCAATTATTTATCTGTTATTACAATTTTGTTTTACTAATAAATAATAATGGTTTTTATATATTATCCTGGTTTAAACTTTTACCTTAATACGCCGCCTTCATATAACACGGGGCAACCGATTACGGCGGAGTACCGCCTTCATCCATATTCGCCACAAACGGTTTTGTAATGAATTTTGTTGTTGTAATAATTTTAGTGTTTCAAGTAAACTTGTTTTGTTGAAGGTGGCGAACATCGGTTGCCCCGGAAACATTGTTCGAAAGTTTACGCGTAACTTTTAGAGGTATATATGGAATCTACATTTATAGACAAACTAATAGATTGGAAAGATTTTGAACTTTTTGTAAAACAATTATATGAACAAGACATGCAATTAGAAGTTGAACACGATGTTACTCTAATTGGGAAATCGGGAGCAAAAAGGCAAATTGATGTTTTAATTAAGCATAAAACAAAATTGCATGAATATGTAACAATTGTTGAATGTAAACGATGGAAAGAGAAAGTTGATAGAAGTAGAGTTGATATACTTTTTGCTTCTATTGAGGATTTAAACGCATCTAAAGGTGTAATTTTTACTACTTCTGGATATGAAGAAGGAGCTGAAAAATATGCTCAATCAAAAAACATTGATTTATTCATTGTTCGTGATTTAACAGATGAAGAATGGGGTCTTCCTGGTAGAGTAGTGCATTTTTTTATGCAAACATTTTGTTCAAATTTAAAACATATTGAATTTCCACAAATGCAAATGATTCCAATTGTTGACGAATATCCTTCGCGAATTGATTTGGGAATTATAATCGAAAAAGATCAAAAATATGACGAAAATTTATATCTCTATTCAAAACGGAATGGTATTCGTAATACTCATTTAATCTCATTAATCTTGGAAAAACAAAACGAAATTTTACAACAAATCTCAGATCAAACGTCATTACTTGGTGATGGGACCAATGAAGAGTCATTAATCATATTAAGTGATTTAGAAATTGATTTTTCAGAATATGAATTTAAACAACTCAGATATCCATATGGAATTTTACTAATTGATAAATTAATATGTAAACTGATAACGAGTATTTCTCAAAAAACGTTTCATTTTGATCGAGGTTCAACATTCGATTTATCATTAACAATAGAAAACTATATTAGACGTCAAAAACATATTTTTTCAAAACGAAAAGATGAAACAAATATTCAAGTAACTGAAAATTTATTCGATAAACTAACAAAAGAAAAAATAGTCACCGGTGACGTTTTACAGAATAATTCAATATTCAAAGTGATGTTAGCACCATATGTCAACATCGAATTAGATGGAAATGAAAAAACAGCAACAACAGAAAAAATTATAATAAAATTAAAAAATTAATGATTAATGCGCGTAAACCTTCGTATAACAAAGCTTATCCGCAACGTTCGGAGTACCAACTTAATCTGCGTTTTTTTAATTGTCAACGAAAGTTCTTTATCTCCAATTTAATGAGACATAAAGTAGCTTATCGGAAGTTGTATATAATTAATATTATATTCATATTTTACATTATGTCAATCAAACGGCAGTAATCCTTCTTCCGGTACTGCCGATATGGCATTGATAAAATCGCTTTCTTCTATAATAACTGGCTTTCCAAACTTGTCTTGATAATCAACAGCGGTTTTATATTTCCTTCCAAAGGATGAATATTTATAATGCTTGTTACCTTTGTTCCCAACAACCAGATAATCGACATTCCTGTTTATATGCCGAAGGAAATTTCCTCCTCGATATGCCACTGCATAAAAAGCATCAATTCGTCTCATAGAAGCCATTTGACCAGTAAAACAGAAAGTTTTATTTTCAATATTCACCATGTCATCACCCCGCTTTTAACAAAACAAACTATCAATTAATTCGTGTCAATTAATATAACATACATATGTATATATATTTTGAAAATTAGAACCCTACCCTATTTA
>CAYLTM010000205.1:1806-6554 GCA_964386495.1 uncultured Leptospirales bacterium | reverse complement strand
ATTTTTTCCAATCCCTGGTTAAACTTGACCAGCTTTTCGTCTGAGCCGGGATATTTTCTTGAAACCATCAGTTTAAGTTCATCCACATTAAGCGGCTTTTTTACAGTCGCAAATTTGTCTTTTTCCCCGGGAAAAAGTTTCATAATCCCCTGCCATCCAACCAACTCGTCCGAAGCAATTAGGTCGCATCTTTCACCATAAAGTTTTTTGATGTTTGATTCATCATCAGCCACCCAGTCAACTTTCAATCCTGCATCATTAAACGGCTTTTCATACCAGTAGCCAAGCACACCGCCGATTTTATATGGAGTAAGATCTTCTAATTTTGTCCAGACAACATCCTTGGTGATTTTGCTTTTCAAATAAAAAAACTTACCAGTCGAAGCAAAAACATTTTCAGAAAAATTAAACTCTTTCTCGCGTTCAGCAGTTTTCATGTAAGGAAATATAGCAAATATTTTTCCTTCTGAAAGATTATTCTCGCATCTTTTCCACGGATAGAACTCATATTTGTACTTCAAACCAGATTCATCTAAAGCAGCGGTTACAATTTCTGTAAAAAAACCATAACCTTCCATTTTATCTGAAGTATAAGGTGCCCATTCGCCAGTAGCAAGAACAACATCATAAACCACAGTCTCTGTAGCTGCTTTATCCTTCGCATCATCACTAGTAACAGCATCATCACCTTTTTTTGAACAGCCAAAATTCAGAAGAGAAATTGCGAGAAGCAATAAGATCAGAAAATTTTTCATACACATACCTCCGATATATTTTTTTAAAGAACAATTGCGAAAATCAATAATGCGATTATTTAAACCGCAGACGAAATATTGATTTACCAACATCTTTAAACATATACATATATTATACTTGTCAACATTATTTCTAAAAAATGATACCATTGTCTAGGTAAGGTGATTGTTTTTTTGGATCAAAAATCTCACCCGCAATATTTATTTTTTTCGTTTGATTACAAGTAAGGTAATGTCATCTGATTTATTATATACAGATAATGTAGATAATATTTCATCATGAACTGTCATCGCTGAAGATGAACCTTTTTCATTTAATATTCTCGCCAGAGAATCGTCTCCAAACATTTCACCCTTACTGTCGGTAGCTTCGGTAATCCCATCTGTATATAGAAGCATAACATCACCGACTTCTAGTTTAACTTTGTCGGCACGATTCATACCTTCAATATTATCATCAAGACCAATCCACATACCGTTTGTTTCAATGGCTTCAACACTATTTGTTGAACATCTATAAATGAGAATGTCCTGGTGAAGACCTGAAAATACAAATTCGCCTTCTTCAATTTTCGCGAAAACGGTAATAGTCATATATTTGGATTCACCAAGTCTGCGGATATTTTCAGATATTGTTTTATTAACAACTTCAAGAAGTCTAATGGAATCCATGTTTGGTGATTCGTTCAAAATTGAATGAATCGAAGTCTGCACCATCATCATTATAAGTCCGGCAGGAACTCCATGACCGGACACATCGCCAATTACAAGCCAATCACGATTTTCAACGGTAATGACATCATAATAATCACCGCCGACTTCGTCAGCCGGTGTTAGACTAGCGGAAATTTCATAATTAATCATAGCCGGATTAATCGGCAGCAGAACAGTCTGGATTTTTTTTGCAAGTTCCATTTCAGACCACAATGCCTGCATAGCTTTCTGAAGCTGATCGGTTCGTTCCATTATCAAACCTTCCAGATTCTCCTGATGCTCGCGGATTCTTTCAGTCATAAAATTAAACGCTTCAGCCATTTTACCTAATTCATCTTTGCTTGTTACAGGAACTTTCACGGAAAAGTCATTATCCTTCAACCGCGAAACGCCTGTCATAAGAGCGTTGAGAGGATTCAGTGTTTTGTAGGAAATGACCGTCATTAGTAAAATTACTATCACAAAAATAAAGATCGATAATAGGATGATATTATTTCTAATTTTTATGATATTTGACTCGGATATTGCATTACTATATACTACCCTTATACTTCCAATAAAGTCGCCTTTATACTTCATATCCTGAATAACTTCATAAGTCTTAGCATTACCATAGTCGCGGTCATTTTTATATATAACATTTTTTGTTGAATCATAAATTGTCAAAGAGGCTATTTCTTCGTCCTCAAAATATTTGTTGCTGATATTTTTCACTTCATTGATGTTATATTGCCATATATATTCAATGTTTGAATTTATTATTAAAAAAGTTGTCCGATCAATTTTGTCGAGTAGTATCTTTTCGTTTTTATACCGCTGATCTGTTATTAAAAATATTGTGAAGAGAAAAAACACAAGCGCGATTACTGTTAAAACAGGAATTATAAACTTGTTTCTTAATTTGAATTTTTTGTAACGATAGCCAGCTTTTTGTAATAGTTTTTTTATTAAATTCATTATACCCTCTTCTGACAAGTAATTCTTTCATCGTCGTACTGTACATTTGTCTGTTATGAACAATATAATTTTAAGAGATTTATTAGAACTCACGACAGGCTAATAATGATAACCAACTCAATTAATTGCAAACAGTTTTTTGCTGTCATTGAAATTTTTGTATGGAGAATAAACGCCGGCCTATTGATCTGCCGGCGTTATATGTGAATGACTATTCAATTCCCTCGAAAGATACTTTTACTGCATCAGGGGATTCAACTTTCGTAATAAAACTAGTAAAAAATGTAAAGAAAAGGGATACAGGGAAAGCTATTACTAAAGGATCGACTACCTGCCAAGACCCCGCGAGAATGGTGTCGCTTCCTGTAATCGCCTTGCAAATACCGAACACAGCGGCTTCCTTCTGGTGCATAAAAAGATACATGAAGAAAAAAGCGCCAATCCTGTTGGTTTCGATTATGGTTGCCCGACATAATTCCTGCAATGACACCTTTCTTGGTTAAATTTTTCCAATAAAGCGACGCGATATACGGAGCCAATAGACTCGATGCCATTAAACCAAAAAATATAGCTGTAGCACGAGCGATTATACCTTCTTCCATTTTAAGCGCCAGAAAAACTGTTAGAATTATCGATACAACGATACCGATTTTAGTGATGATGACTTCTCTGTTTTTAGAACGCTTGGTTTCAACGATAGTTTCATAAAAGTCTCTGCCGATTGATGTTCCGATAACATGATACTGTGAACTAAGAGTTGACATTGCCGCCGAAAGAATTACCAGCATAAAGACATAAGCAAACCATTTCGGCATTAGATCATTAATTATCAGCGGAATAATTTTATCAGGATTTCCCTGTGCTACCTGAATAGCAAGCAGACCGGTTTTTTCATAATAATATGCATTCGATAATGCACCTACTATTAAAGAAGTGCCGACGGTAACAAGAATAAATATACCGCCGATAATTACCGCACGGTTCATTTCCTTGTTGCTTTTAACAGTCATGAAACGTATAATTAATTGCGGTTGAGCGAGAACTCCAATACCAACGCCAAGAACAATTGAAGAGTAAAGAGTCCACCACATCGGAGTTCCCATTTCTGGAGAAGATGTCCAGCCTCGGTGACCGCCAGCCTTCAAAGAATCAGGCACTTTGTCAGCCATCGCGGATAATGCCGAATGTGCGTCAATAATTCCACCTAATTTGTAATATACTATCGCGAGAAGTAAAATCATCCCGAAAAACATAAGGCTGCCTTGCAGCGCGTCAGTATACATAACGCCTTTTAATCCGCCCATAATAACATATGCCGCGACAACAATTGAAAACAAAGCGACTGATGTTGTAAAAGGTATACCGACCATGCTTTCTATCATACGAGAAGCGCCGATTAAAACAGCTGCGGCATAAAGCGGCATAAAAACAAAAATCATAATACCGGTAAAAGATTGAACAAATTTAGAATCAACCCGCTTGCCGAGAAGCTCTGGAAATGTGTGAGCGTTTAAATTCAAACCCATTCGGCGAGTCCGTTTTCCAAAAAATACAAACGCGATAAAAATCCCGACAAAAATATTCATAACAGGCAGCCATAAAATTCCCATACCGAAAATCGCGGCAACACCGCCGAATCCAACAATCGCGGAAGTGGAGATGAAAGTCGCACCGTAAGACATTGCCATTACATACGGATGAGTCTTCCTGCCTCCGACCATAAAGTCCAGTGAGTTCTTCGTGTTGACATAACCCTTGTAACCTAAATACGCGGTTACAGCTAAAAATATAATTATTATAACAACCAACCAGAAAATATTCATTTCACGCCTCCAGATAATTCATCCTCAATTTCAATTTCATCCTTGATCCATCTCTTTTCCTCTTCCTGTTCAATACTGGTCACATCTCCGCCAACATTCCAGTTGAGTATTCCATAAACAGCACACAATAAAGTTGACCCGATTAATGCTAAATATGCAGCAAATACAGTTATTCCTTCTAATCCCAGCATAATTCCTCCATAGATTACCGACCATGCGGTCATATTTCCGACTACTAAGTCGGTTATTGAAGAGCGTAATATTTGTCAAGAACATATTCTCGATACATTATGAGTGTAGCTCCTCAATATCCGCAAAAAATGTTATTGACTTTTTATCGATATTTGTTTACAATAAAAGTGAACAATTGCACGAAAATAATGATTTTATGAGGCATTCATGAAAAGAAAATATAGCTTATATGTAGTAATTTTATTAGTATCGATGGTGTTGTCCTGCGGTTATGTCAGCAATGATGTGTGGACGGCGGCAAGTGCGG
>CAYLTM010000205.1:0-1772 GCA_964386495.1 uncultured Leptospirales bacterium | reverse complement strand
ATATCTTGGTGTTTTTGTAGTTGGGCAATTTGTTGGCTACTTGCGACATTTCGTATCCACCGCAAGTTGTGCCGTATTTGGGTATGTTGTAGTCAAACATTCCGCTCCGTTGGGCATAGCCATCGTAAAAAGGAAATATTAGACCAACTTCTACTAATGCAAAAAAAACAGTTTTGGTTGATAATCCTACTGTTGTAGGCAGTAATAATGTAGTGAGCTTTGTTTTGAAAAACAATAGTGCCGCTACTGCGGATCTCCAGCTTTCTAATGTGACAAGCAGTTTACCTGTATTTACTGTATCCGGAACAACCTCGGCACTGTTTAAACCGGGAGAATCTGTTAATTTAGATATAACTTTTTTACCTTCAGCTAATGGTATTTTTAATGCTGTAATTTCTGTAATCAGTAATGACCCGAATGATCCGACATTTACGTTTAATGTAAAAGCACAGGCATTTTCAGGTTATAGGTATGTTACGAGTGCGGGAGCTGGTTCTACAGACGGTAGCGATATAGCCAATGCTGCTGGGATGTCAAATTTTGTCACCATGTACAATAATATAATCGATGCTGATATTGCAATACTAATGTCCGGAGAGGTTTATGCTTTTACGAGTAATATTGTTTTAAATAACAGTAAAAACCCTTCTATTTATGGTGGTTACGATCCTGTGACATTTGCGAGGAATACGGCGATTTACAAAACAGTTTTGACCTCTTCTGCTAATAATTTTATGCAGTTCGGTAATACTACGAATAATATTACCAGACAAACAATTTTTGACAGTATAACTGTTAGGGGGCTTGATAATTCTGGATCAAGTGAAAACGTCGTTCTAAGAATAACTAATGGTGCGGCACCAGTTATTTCTAATTGCAGAATTGAGGTTGGAGGCAGCGATATTTTATCAGTAGGTATATATATTGGTTCTTCTTATCCATTGATAACAGGGACTACCATTGCACCGTCGTCATCAGCAACGAACAAAAACACGATTACTTTTGTTGATATTACAGGTCCTTATACAGCACCGTTAGTAGTACCTTTGGAGATTGTTAACTGCATTATTGGAAATTCAGGAGATACATGGGCACAATCGTCAAAAGCTATAAATATATATTCAGTTACCACATTGTCAAATATACAAACTTTTAATTTTATAAATAATACCATCAATCTAGGAACAGTCACAAATGGGTCTTCCATTGGAATCAATGCGGCAGCAAATTCTTCATTACCGGCTATATTGAATGTAAATATTAACGGTAACACAATCAATTCTGGAAATATTAGTGGATCAGGCTTCAATTCAAATGGTGTACGGTTTAATATTAACGATGCAAATTTAATAGTAAAGGTTTTAAATAATAATATTACTGCCGGAAACGTAACAATGAATAGTGAGTCCTGCGGTATTTATATTAATGACACTGAAGTTGTAGTTGGCGGGTCTGTATATAATGGTAATGTAATAATAGCAGGCGATGGCGGAAATTCTAAGGGAATATCGGTTATTGCAACATCGGCACCGAAACCGGTAGAGATTAGTTTTAACAAGAAAATATCCGGCGTTGGCGGGCCTAATACAAATTCGAGTTATGGTATTGAAGTAAATGGGGATATTCCTCTTGATATTTACAATAATATTATATATGGAGGACACGCAGGAGCTGGATCAGATGCTTATGGAATTACAATGGGAGGTAATCCAAATTTATTGTTAAATATTATTAATAACGCATGCTATGAGTTAGAAAAAAAGAGTCAAAAG
>CAYLTM010000204.1:1748-6556 GCA_964386495.1 uncultured Leptospirales bacterium | reverse complement strand
TCATCGGCAATATTAGTTACAGATGATACGGAAGAAGAAACCATTTATCTTGATTACCACACATTCCTGTTAAATGAAATAAATTTTGCCAGAACAAAACCCGCGGAATATGCCCAGACTCGGTTAACCGCTAACTATGAAAACGGCAGCGATAATGGTGCTTACGCGTATTTATCGGCTATGACTGCTCTCCCAGAAATTGCATATAATGATTATATTACTTCCGCAGCAATCAGTTATTCAGAGTATCTTTCAACGAATAACGCGATGGAACATAACGCGAACGGTACTCCAAAATCAAGACTAGCCGCGAAGGGTTATAGTTATTACGCGGGTGAAATTCTAGCGTTTGGTAATTCTGATGATTATAATACTACTGTGAATTCTGAATCGGCATCAATAAATTTTATAAGAGACATAATAATTGATTCGCAGAGTTTTGACATTAACAGAAGAAATTTGGTATTGTCACCGGATGTGAAAAAAACCGGTATTGGATATAAAAATAATCCAGCCTCGACATATAAAAATATTATTGTAGTAGTTTTCGGTTCGTATTAATAAATCTGGAATTTTCAAATGTATAGAAAAACTTACGCGGAAATTGATATCAACGCTATTAAACATAACTTAAATTTAATAAAAAATATTATCAATCCCGGTACAAAAGTGCTAATGGCTATTAAGGCGGATGCCTATGGACATGGTGCGGTTGTTATCGGCAGGGAAGTCCAGAGTCTCGTTGATTTGTACGGTGTCGCTTCTATAGAAGAAGGTATCGAACTCAGGGATGCTGGTATTGAAATCCCGATTCTTGTGCTGGGTATTACTGTTAATAATCAAAACTCTGTAGACGCTCTAATCAATTATGATCTTCAGCAGACTGTCGCGGATATAGACGATACCGAAACGATTAATAATTTTGCGTCGATAGCCGGAAAAACGGGCAATGTTCATTTGAAGGTAGATACCGGAATGGGGCGGATAGGTTGTTCAGTAAATATGGCATCTCAAATAATTGAGAAATCGCTGAAATTTGAATTTTTGAAAATTCATGGAGTTTTTTCTCACATGCCGGTTTCAGATGACATTAATAATCAATTTAATGATAAACAGATTAAAATATTTGATAATATGAAGAAAGATTTATTGAAAAATTTTAATATACCATTGTATCATATTTCGAATAGCGGCGCGATAATAAATTATAGAAACGCGAATTACGATATGGTGCGGCCAGGTGTGATGTGCTATGGTTATAAACCAGATCCTAATTGCGGAAATAATCTCGGTCTAATCCCTTCGATGACTTTGAAAAGTGAAATAGTTTTTATCAAAAAAGTTTCCGCGGGAACCTCGGTTTCATATGGACAGACCTATATAACAAAATCTGAATGTAATCTTGCTACTATATCGGTGGGTTACGGCGACGGATACAGCAGGGCACTGTCAAACAAGGCTAATGTTATTATTGCAGGAAAAAAATATCCTTTAGCGGGACGCGTATGTATGGATCAGATAGTAGTGAATCTTGGTGGGGATTACTATCCTGTTGGAACAGAGGTAATACTTTTCGGTAAGGATAACATTACGGCGGAAACTATCGCAGAATGGAGCGGAACAATTCCGTATGAAGTCACATGCGGTATATCAGAAAGAGTTCCAAAAATATTTACGAATAAGGCAGAATAGTCATTATAACAGAATTTTTCATAATGCTTATAATAGCTACGGCTGTTATTATTATTTTTTTCAGAAAAAAAATATTTTCCGCACAGGATAATGAAACAGACAATGAAATTGTGAATCAGTTAGAAGAAGAAATTCCTGTTAAGAAAAAGCCCTGTGTCATTTGCGGATCACTGCTGAACAAAGGCGAAAAAATAAAATCAAAAGAGATCATCCGAAAAGAAGACAGTATAGTATATTTATATGGCTGTCATAATTGCTACGGCGATAAGGCGACCGCTAAGAGAAAATGTCCTGTTTGCGGAGAATTTATTGACGAAAAATCATATTTAATCGGACGAATGTGGATAAAGAAAAACGGAAAAAAACATCTTCGAGTTGCCGGCTGCCGTGACTGCGGTGTGATAAAAGTTAATTGATAATATTCAGGTTATTGAACGGCAGATGGACTACAAAAAAGTTTATTTAACGGAACTTCAATAATGCTGATGTCCTTACTATTGATGTTTTTATTGCTGATAATTATGCTGTCTCTATCATCGCTTTTAACGATAATAAGTCCCTGACTAAACCCGGTTTGAAAAACCTCAATATCCATATCGAAAAGACTTAGTGTTTCAATGATTGACAATACATTGAGTTTCGCGATTCTCTTGGCTGGGCTGTTTTCTTTGTATCCCGCGCCGAAAAGTCCAAGACATTTAATGTTTTCAACACCATGACCTTTTAGAGTGCTAATCATCGTAGATATGTGCTTTAACGCGACATCAACATTTTCATCACGACCCTTAAATAAATGGTTAATACCGAACCATAGAACATTCTTTGAGTCTAGTCCGCAAAAGACAACTGAGGTACAGGAACCTAGATCAATCTGAAGACAATGAGCACTGTTTAGAACAACAGACTCATTCCACTTAATGTATCTTAGAATCTTTTTCTTTTTTTCAATCTCGAGAATTTCAAATAATTCAGGATTATTTATATGATTATGCATCGTTATTTTTTCTATTTATGAACTGCCGAATAAATTCCACAATCCTTTTTCGTGCTCTGAAAATTTTTATGAATACGATTAACAATATTATATATGGAGACAATTTTAAGAGGACTACAGTGAAATCAAGGAAGCTATTAGTCATTTCAATTAAAGAAGATTTATAATCTGGCAGGGTGACTTTCTTAGGTATTTCAGGTCCATTTAGATTGATTACAATTTTCGCCCACTTTACTTTATCTTTCGCTTTCCATTCTTCAAAAACTGATTCATCCATAGCGTTTTCCGAATTTTCCAGCGATTCTTCTCGATTTTCAAGATATTTATTCTGCGGATCTACCTGATTTATAATTTTATTTTTTCTTTCAATTCTGGATTTTTCTCTTTGAATTTTGATTTTATTCCATGTCATATTTTCTGTGAAGTCTTCAGTCGAAATTGTTTCGCTGGTAAGTTTCCCAATTTTGTTTAAATCGATTAACGCGTTGTATAATTCATTAGCTTTAATTGAAAATACAGCGGAAACCGATGAATATCCGGAATAGATTGATGATTTACTGTTAATTAAAAATCCATATTTCGATATAATTTTTAAAAGCTCTTCCCTTGAAAGGAAAACATTGTTTGTGTTATAATTTAACTCAATACTATATTCAATATATCTCTCAGACGAGTTTTCAAAAGGTGCGATAAAATTTGTAGTAAATGAATCGTCATTATTTTGTGTCGGTTTGCTTTCATTTTTTGCAGATTCCAGGGATTTGTCGGCTGATGGAGCGTTCACTTCGTCAGCTTTTATAGGAATCGAATCCTGTTCTTCAAGATCGATGGTTTTCGATTTTACCATACCTGTTGATGATTGAGCCGCTTCCTGCGGCTGCAGCGATTTTTCAGAGTCGCTTTTTGAGCAGTTAAACAAGGATATCTGAAGCACAAACATAATCAAAAATAAATTTCTTACCACTTTATTTCCCCGCAACAGATAAATATCCGCTAAAAGCCGGTTTTACCCGGCTTTTGGTTTTTAATGCTCAACATTAGTAATGTTGAGATTTTGTTTTAAAGAAAAAGCAGCATCAGATAAAACTTCATCCACCATAGTAAGACGTTTCTCGAACTCAACGAAGTCTCTGATCGTGATTCCCTCACGAAACTTGTTTGCCATATCAATCTTAGTTTGAGTGTACAGCAGTAAAGCGTCGTAAGTAGATACAGAATCCTTTTCCATGCCACCTCCGATTTTTAGTCATATGAGAGCATAGGAACATCACACATAATCTAATATTAGGTATTAGTTTTGGCAAGTAAAAAAAAGTTACAAAATAAATTTTTGTAATATAATATTTTAAAAAGGTGTCAGAGCAACTTCGATGGTCACTTTGAAAATATTTTTTGAATATTATCAGAAAAAAATCCGATAAAATATATAGATAACCTCGAATAATATCAATTTGTATTGGAATACATAAGTGAAAAATACGAAATAATTGAATTATCGATTGTTGAACGAAGAAATATACTCGGAGGAAATATAATGAGAAATTTTAGTATTACGGCAATGATGTTAGCTGGAACAATTTTTATTCAATCATGTGGGGATGTAACGGTTCCGATAAAAGAGATGTCTGCCGCAAAAGAACAAATATCAAAATCAAATAGTATAAATGCTTCAAAATATGCTCCAGATGAAATGAATGAAGCTAATGACCTGTTGATGGAATCTCAAAAACAGGTTTCGGAAGGGAATTCTGAAGAAGCACGAAAAAAAGCCGTTAAATCGGAAGAAACCGCAAAAGCCGCTTATGAAAAATCAGCACCGATGGCAGCAAAAGAAGCTATAGATTCAGCTAATTCGGCCTTATACGACGCGGAAAAAGCTAAAGCTCCAAGTTTGGCAGCAGAGGAATATTCTCAGGCAGATAATCTTTTGTCGTCCGCGAAATATCTTTACGACGCGGGTAAATTTCAGGAAGCTTTTCAGAAAGCTAATGAAGCTAAGCTCAGTGCTATTTACGCCAAAGAAACAGCTCTCGCGAATAAATCGTCATCGGGAAGTTCATCAGTATATAGCGGTAAATCCAAGCCAAGTTTGAAGAGCAAGGATTATACGATTCATATTGTG
>CAYLTM010000204.1:0-1738 GCA_964386495.1 uncultured Leptospirales bacterium | reverse complement strand
AACTCTCGCGAACCTGGCAAGAAAATATTATAAAGATATGTATAAATGGGTAGCGATTTATAATGCAAATAAAGATGTTATAGAAGATCCTAATAAGATTTATCCCGGTATGAAACTTCGAATACCGAAAAAAAATGTTGTCAAAAAGTTTATGTACGGTAATTATAATAATGTGATTATTAAGGATTCCGGTTCGGATGATCCCGATGATATTGAAGAAGATATGAATCTGGAAAAGAAATATTGATAATTGTTAATTATTTTTGATTAATTAAAATAGCCTCATTATGTGAGGCTATTTTTTTTGTATAACCGGACTGTTATAATTGGTCATTTCGATACAACAGCCTGTCGGTTGTCACTCAATGACCAGACTGTTCTAATTAATTCTATACAACAAGCCGCTCCCCGAGCGATGCATTGCTTGTACTGAGCCTTTGTCGAAGTGAGCCTGTCGAAATGTGTTTTTCGACATCATCCAATTTTGTCGAAAAATGTATCGAGGGGTGCGGAGCAATAGTATCGAAGTACCGGTATTATAAAAAATGGATTGACGTAATATTATTTACATTTTGTATTAAAGTATTAGTTGATTTATAAGTATAATTAATTATCTGTTTTTATTGTAAACATTGATAACAATTTAAATTATTTAATGGTGAGTATTTGTATTTTTGTAAAGAGCAATAATGTAAGATCGTCAGCACCGTGAATAACCAAAGGATTGAAGATCTTCTTTTTTATTTCAACAAAGTTGAAATAATCATCAAAACCTTATAGAATAACAAAAATAAATTATGGAGAATAACAAATTATGCATCAAAAATTTTCACTAGTTTTCATTTCATTAATACTACTAGCCTTTTTAAATTGCGATAGCACATCTGATGATACTTCAGGTGATTCTGCTGACAGTCTTTATAAAGGAAACTGGGCTGTTACATTTACCGGAGATTATACAGGGTTTGTAACTGTTCAAATAGATAAAGACGGAAAATTCTCAAATGATAATTTTCCATTAGCGGACTCTTCTGGAACCATTTATTATGACAGTATTAAGGGATCTGTAAATTCAGAAGGTGTTTTTACCGAAACAATTATTATCTATAATGCAATGGCTGTTCAATGTGCAACTTTTGCTGGGAGTCTTGACCAGAACAGTGATAAGGGTTCTGGAACATTTAAAAATACCATAAATGGATTAACTGGAACATGGAAAGCAACCAAGTATGAGGGGGAGCTTAATAAATTTTGTGGAGCATGGTTTTTATCTTTTACCGGAGGTTATACCGGAAAATCTATGATAGTAATTAACCCGGATTTAACAATTACTGGGGATAAAATTTTAGTGAAAGACGCGAAAAATATTACTTACTCGAATAAGGTTATTGGGAAAATTGATGTTAATGGTAATGTGACAGATGCTAAAATCACAAATAATTCGATGAACATGCAGGTTGGTATTTTTACTGGCACTATTGCCGATGAAAATTCGGCTAATGGTACATTACAAATTACCTACAATGGAACTTCCGCAAACTGGACTGCTGTTAAAAAATAATTGCGAGGGCAAACAGCATAGTTACGCTGAAGTTCGCGTAACTATGCAGGTTTTCCACATATGTGCATTTTTCATTTGTTAGAGTTGATGTGCCAAAAATATGTAACGAATCATTTATTATTACTAATCAGAAAATGGTTTTCCACAGTTATTATCGCTCTCCGCCCGCCAGTGGCG
>CAYLTM010000203.1:2769-6694 GCA_964386495.1 uncultured Leptospirales bacterium | reverse complement strand
CCCTGTCTGCCGACAGGCAGGCGACTGCTACGCAGTGACGCGGGCTGGCTTGGTTTTGTCGAATACCCATTTCCTCAAAGTAAACTATTGAACAACTGGATTTTCATCCTTGAACAATTCTAATATTTTATATGCATCAACCTTAACAAACTCTTCTTGCATTTTATTCAAATCAAACAGACCATAACAAGTATTTTCATGATAGTAATCATTAATTAATGTTTCACATTTATTAATTCTTTCTATTTTCCATAGATTAAAATAAGAATACATAATTCTCTTCCCATTTGAAGATATAGAATAACAAGATTTTCTATCTGAAAATTTAAAAGAGTAGACTTTTTCCAAGTATTCACCTTTTTCGTTAACTTTATTATTATTCTTATCTGAGAATACATAAAAATAATTTACATTAGGAACAACAACCAGGTGTTCTTTATTTACTAAATCTTTACCTGTTGTTGGTAAAAATTCTATATATTCACCAGTCAACATCTCAAATCTTTTAATAGAATAATCAAACTCACTTATATTTTTTGTTGAAAAAAATAAATAATTCCAATCATTTGAAATTTGTAATTCATCCAAGGAAAAAAAAGTATCTTCAGACAATTTTATTTCTTCATTTGATTTTATATTATACCTATATAATTTAGTGTGACTTCTGCATTTTGAAATTGCACCGTTCAGAGAAACAATTGCTTTATTATAATATAAATTATTGCCATCTGGAGAAACAACTAAATTCGTGCAATACACATCCGGTTTATCATATAATATTCTTTCATTTTCACCATTAGCATCTGAAACACGTAAATATGTTTCTTCGATGTTATCATCATAAGAGAAATAATATATCTTGTCTCCATTTTTTGAAAAAGTATGATTTCGAGAATTATGATCTTTAGTTATAACTTTGTATTCTCCAGTATCTGGATTATGGATAAAGGCTCTTAATTTACCATAAACCGTGGCATTAAAAATAAAAGTTTTATTGTCTTTATATATTGCCAGCGATGTGCCTCCTAAATAAAAGGGTCTTTCTGGTCTATCAAAAACACTCATCACCTTTAATATTGAACAACAATAAAGACAGGTCACAGAAATCAATATCACAAATAAGGAGATTACTAAATGTTTCTTCATATTAAATCTTCTCAACCCCCAATTCGCTCAAAAGTTTCAAAAATGCTTTCAATCAAAATCTGTTGAAATCTTGTTTGCTGGATTATTGTGAATACTCAGCATATTCTTCCTCTTCACAAACTCAAGCACTGACACTCCTTGACAACTTTTCACTTTTATCTTTTCACTCTTTCCATAATTCAAAATTCATAATTTCCCATACTGACACAAGCACTGACACAAACACTCTCTCCAAAATTAATCACTTCCCAATGCAGAACCTGCTGAAGATAGAATCCAGAATGTCGTCGGTAGACACTTCGCCGGTGATTTCGGAAAGAGTTCTGATGAGGGTATTAATGTTCGCGGCGATGAATTCGCTGTATTCATTTGACGCGGCAGAGTTCACGATGACATCGCACTGCTCAACGGCATCGTTCAAAAGATTAATAATCCTCGCGTCAGTAATGAAAACATTTTTGTGGTCAACAATATTGCTCTTGATAAAATCTGAAACCGCCTGTTCAAGACTCTCAATACCCTTTCCGGTTTTAGCGGAAAAATACACAACCTTCTGTTTCTCATTCGTGTTATAAACAGGAAATTTGTCGTCAGAAATCAAATCAATTTTGTTGAACAATATCACAGAAAATCTGCTGTCATCAATAATGCTGTAGTCGATGGCAGTTCGGCTGACATCAAACACATAGAACACAATATCCGCGCTGTCAATCGCTTCGAAAGTTTTTCTGATGCCGATAACCTCAATCTCGTTAACGGTGCTGCGTATACCAGCGGTATCAATGAGATTCACATGAACACCGTCCATCTGAACCGTTTCGATAATGGTATCTCTGGTGGTGCCGGGAATATCAGACACTATCGCGCGTTCCTTGTTGATGAGAAAATTCAGCAGACTCGATTTGCCGGTATTCGGTTCGCCGACAATCGGAATATTCAGACCGACAGAAATTTTCTCACCGGCGATACAGCGTGAATGAAGTTTTACAAAACTTTGCCGAAGGTCGTTAACACGGCGCAGTAAATCAGCATTCGTAATGAAAGAAATATCTTCTTCGCAAAAATCTATACCGCACTCAACATCCGCTTTGATGGTGATTAATTCATGTTTGGCGGAATTTATAAGATCCTTGAAAAAACCGTGCATCATCGACAACGCCGATTTAATCTCAACATCGCTTTTCGCGTTAATAATTTTATTCACCGCTTCAGATTCCGTAAGATCCATCTTGCCGTTCAAAAACGCGCGTCTGGTAAATTCGCCGGGTTCGCTGAATCTCGCACCGTTTCGAAGCATGATGGTGATTATTTTCTGCACGATGATGGGATTACCATGACACGAAATCTCAACGACATCCTCGCCAGTGTAGCTGGCAGGCGACTTGTAATAAACGGCTACCACATCATCTACAATATCATTGTTATCGGGATTAACGAAGTTTCCATAGACAGCTCTGCGGCCGCATAGCTGTTCAGATCTGTTGAAGCATAGGGAAATAATATTAAGAGCATCCAGCCCCGACAACCTGATTACCGCGAGAGCGGAGTTAAAGGGCGACGTGGCTGGCGCACAAATTGTGTCATTCATATTTCGGCATTATTTTTACTTTACGATTTTGTCCCTCGCCTTCACTGCGGGTTTCCACTCTGCGGTCGTTTTGAAGAGACATGTGTATCAGCCTTCTTTCAAAAGGATTCATCGGTTCGAGCGTCCATGGTTTGCCGGAACGCGCAACCTTCGCGGCAATGTTTTTGGAAAGTATCCTTAAAGCTTTTTCTCTTTTGGCACGATAGGTTTCGATATCGATGATAACTTTTTTTTCGGTCTCAATAGTATTCGCGATAATCATATTAACTATCAGTTGAAGAGATTCGAGAGTCGCACCTTTTTTACCGATCAGGATGCCTGATGCGGGACTTTCAAGATCAACATAAACCTTGAACTCGCTCTCATGAAAATCTCTAATCTTAACTTCCAAACCCATCTTATCAATAATAGTCAGCAGAATCTCCTTAACCTTCTCGCCAATATCTTCCTCGCTGTCATTGTAAGTGATGCGGATTTTGGCGCTTCTTGAGATTCCGATGCCGAAAATACCGGACTTGCCTTCATCAAGGACTTCAACTTCATCATCAGTAAGTTTAGTGACATCAATATTATATAATTCAAGCGCTTTACGTTTGGCGTCTTCTATGGATCTTCCTTCAACATCAATAACCTTCATAAAATTACTCCACTAATTATTATATTTGAGGCAGCCTCTAATAAAAATATTTAAAAAAATTGTCTGTCAACCGCGTTAACGGGCGACAAAGCATTATAAAAGAATTATAAAACTTTATCGGGCTGAAAATAATCAACCCGATTATCTATGTTTAGAGTCGTTATTAACTAGCTTTTTTTGTCGTCCTTTTATTAACATAATATTGATGAGCAATTTGAAGAATATTCTGCATTATCCAGTAAATTATCAGTCCGGAAGGCATATTCCAGAAAACAAAAATCAGAATCACCGGCATCATATTCATCATCATTTTTTGCTGGGGATTAGACGATGTGTCGACAGTAGACATTTTCTGCATGACAAAGGATGTCCCGGTCATTACCAACGGTAAAATATTCAGGTTAAAACCCATCATTGAAAAAACGGTGTCCGGCATCGATAAATCTGTCATCCAGAAGACAAAAGGTTGATTCCACATATCCAGCGTGTTGCTCAAGGCACTATACAGTGCGATGAAAAACGGCATCTGCACCAGAATAGGAAGACAGCTTGAC
>CAYLTM010000203.1:0-2759 GCA_964386495.1 uncultured Leptospirales bacterium | reverse complement strand
AGACAGCTTGTCATAGGATGTACACCTTTAGCTTTATAAAGCTTCATGGTTTCCTTTTGAATTAGATCCGGTTTATCCTTGTATTTTTCCTGAAGTTTTTTAATCTCCGGACCAAGCTCAGACATCTTTTTCATAGAGTTTGTAGATTTCATAGTTAATGGAAGAAAAATAACTTTAGTGATTATAGAGAACAGAATAATACACAAACCAAAGTTGGCAATATATTTATTAAGCCATGCCAGACACCAGATTACCGCGAATCTAATCGGCTCAATCCATTTATTAACATCCATAGCTTCTATAAGAGTCGGATCAACCGATGATAGAGTATCTTTCCTTTTTTCAGAAACACAAACCTTGTAAGTTTTAGTAATCGTAGCATTAGCGGGGATTCCGCTGTCATTATAAACAAACGCACAGCTGAATTCGGAATTACCTCTGGCATCATAAATAATCTTTGAAGCTTTTGAATTTTCTGAAGGAAGAAGAACCGCTACAAAATATCTGCTGCTTACCCCAGCCCATTTTATCTGTCCACTGTCGGTTTTGATATTCATTTCAGTACTGAAAAATCCGCCGCCTTTAGAACCCTTTTCCATGCTGTCGTCTTTTTTATAAATCGGGAAAAGCTCATTCGCGTAAATTTTATAATCGGTCATTTCCGGACCGAGAAACGCCGGAGCCGAAACTATAAGACTATTGCCAGGAAAAAGGACATTGTTAGATGACATATTTGTGATATTATATTCGAGGTCGAAATAATGCTGATCCTTGATAAATTTGAATTTTTTAGTAATCAGCACTTCGGAATTTGAGAAAACCGCAGATAATCCAAAAGTTATCGAATCGTCAGACTGCTCAATAACTGACCACAATTCTTTGGAAAAATCATTACCAGAAAGAAACTCGTTTTCATTAAAAGTCAATGGGAAGTCGAAAGTTCTGCCAGGCAGACCATCTTTGCCCGCGACAACAACCTCAATTTTACGGGAACCGTATTTCAAACTCTCTACAGAAGCACCTTTGTTGGAAATTACCGCTTCATAAATGTTTGTAGAAAAATTATGTTTTTTTTCAACAGTCTCTTTATTCAGAGCTGGTTTAATAATCTGAGATTTTTGAACCTCAACAGCTGATTGTACAGCCGCGTTTTGTTGACTGTTCTGCTGAGGATCAGTCTGCACGAGCGACTGCTGAGCTGGTACAGCTTTTTCCTGTTTATTGTCACCGAAAAAATAATACCACCCTACCCAAACCAGCAGTGATAAAATAACCGCTATAATTGTATTCTTGTCCATTATAATAACCCGCTTAATAATATTTTTTGCGGGAAAGGGATAAATCAGGGAACAGGGTCGTAACCGCCTTTTGATAAAGGATTACATCTTAATATCCGGTAACCGGTAAGATACAAGCCTTTAAATATACCATGTCGGGATACAGCTTCTATGCCGTATTGAGAACAACTTGGATAATATTTACAACTTTTAGGTAGCCAAGGCGATAAAATAAGCTGATACAGCCTTATCAAGAAAATTAGTATTTTTTTAATAACTTCTATCGTCAATTTTATCAATGATTTCATATTTTCTCAAAAAACTTTCAATTTCTTTTCTTAAAGCTTCGTTATCCGTGAATTTGAATTTATCTTCAATCATCACAGTAAAGCACACAAATTTTTTTATAAATGGTAAATAATTTCGTATTTGCGCTTTTAATATCCTCTTGGCCCTGTTCCTTTGAAAAGCTTTCCCGTATCTTTTTCTAATAAGAATTCCGACTTTAAAAAAAGTATCGGAATCTTTCAGTTTGACGCATTTCCCAATGTTCTCATCTTCACAGAGAGAACACTTAGTAATAACGGAAAAAAACAATGAACCAGTCCGGAACTTTCGTCCTTTTCTATAGACTTGCTCAAAGCATTTTTTCCCTTTTAGTGAATACTTTTTTTTCACTCATTAAATGACTTATTTGCTGTGTCTTTCCTGAGAAACAGATAATTTATGACGACCTTTTCGGCGTCTTCTTCTGATAACATCCTGTCCTGCAGCTGTAGCCATTCTAGATCTAAAACCATGCGTTCTCATACGTTTCAAGACGCTCGGCTGAAATGTCCTTTTCATTGTTCACCTCTCACTTTCTATATTAACAGAATAACTGTATAATTTCTTTATTGGATTTTTCACGGGGCGAAAATTTGTTCCAAGTGTAACGAATAAAAAAATGCCATATATTGTCAATTTTTTTTCTTTATTAATACGCTTTTGCATCAAAATACCTTTTTTAAATGGTGCCAGAGCACTTTTTTTCAGCATAGTTAGGGCATATGTTGACATTTACAGATTATGTATATTATCTATCACCTAACAGGATTAAAAGCAAAGTGTTGTTTTTCACAATTTACTCGAAAATTTTAATTTTTTTTCTGCATTTTCGATTTTTCATCGTATATAATAATAGAGGGTTATTTTTCTACAAATCTTGCTAACCCTTCAAACAATCTAAATCGGAGTTTATTATGATTAAATCGTCGGTTAATATCAACATCGGTAAATTGTCTCTGCTTGAGAATTTTTCAAAAATCAATGAGGTGTCGATCAATGAGGTTGTCACTCTTTTACTGCGGAAAATCATGGAAGACGGGAAATATTCCGCGAAAAAGTTTCGTGCGGTTAAATATCAGAAGATTGACCCTGATAAGAACTGGGATACCTTGACTGTTTACTTCGAGGATGTTGATTATGAGTTTTTCACTGATA
>CAYLTM010000202.1:3698-6792 GCA_964386495.1 uncultured Leptospirales bacterium | reverse complement strand
CTATTCTTCTCGCGTTAACTGCCAAGGGGCTTACAAGGGAGCAGGCTTACACGCTGGTTCAGGATTTGGCAATGCGGGTCTGGAATAGAGAGGGTTCGTTAAAGGAATTGGCTTCGTACAGTGATGATGTGAAAAATCTGCTCACGACTGATGAAATTGAGGAAATTTTCAGTATGGATAAATATTATAAATATATTGATTACATTTTTAAAAAAACCGGTCTTGGCTGATGAATTATTTCATTAAGACCTTTGGCTGTCAGATGAATGTTTACGATTCGGAACTGATTGATAATTCTATGAGGAATGGCGGTCATGTTAAAACTGATAACCGTCATGATGCTGGCATATTAATTTTCAACACATGTTCTGTCCGTCAGAACGCTGAGTCGCATGCCGTCGCTGTTATTTCTGAGGCGAAAAACACTTTTAAGAAAGCGGTAATTGTTGTATGCGGATGTGCCGCTCAAAGAATCGGCGAACAGCTTCTTGCTGAAAAGAAAGCCGATTTGATAATTGGTCACTACTATGAACCCTTTATTGCGGACATCATCGGTTCTTATAAAAAGAGCCCTAAAAGACTTTTCACAGATAATCCTGATGATTATCTTCCTGAAAGAATTCCTCAGACTCCTTTTGCTGAAAACGGCATATATCACAAGTATGTTACTATTACTCATGGTTGTGAAAATTTCTGCACATACTGCATTGTTCCTTATGTTAGGGGTCGGTTGATATCTTTTCAGTCGAAGGACATTGTCAGCTATATTAACAAACTAGCGGACTCCGGTATTATAGAAATTACTCTGCTTGGGCAAAATGTTAATCAGTACGGTATGGATAGTGACGACATTCCTTTTTATAGGCTGTTGTCGAAGGTTGCTGAAAATAAAAGTATTAAAAAAATAAATTTTATGACTTCTCATCCAAAAGATTTTAACGAAAATATTGTTGATGTTATTGCGGATAATGAGAATATTGCTAAGGGTATTCACCTTCCACTTCAGAGCGGTTCCGACGCAATTTTAAAACTGATGAATCGTCAATATGATATGGCTCACTATTATGAAATTGTCTCCAAAATTAAATCCACACTAAAAGATTATTCTATCACTACGGACTTCATTGTTGGTTTTCCCGGTGAAACTGATTCGGATTTTAATGACACTCTTAATGCCGTGAAAAATATTGATTTTGATGACGCGTTTTTATATATTTATTCTCCGAGGGAAGGTACCGAAGCCTTCAAGTTTCTGGATACTGTTAGTGATGAGGAAAAACTGAAACGGTTTGAAGAGCTTAACAGCGTTAAACGTGCGATAACAAGAGTCAAACTTGAAAACAGAGTCGGTCGGACTGAATATATTATAATTGACAATCCTTCTAAAAAAAATAAAGATGAGTATATCGGGAAGACGATGCTTAATCATCCAACTGTATTGAAGGCTGACATTGCCGATACCGGTAAACAATTTCCTGTGAAGATCACTGAGGTTAGGGGAGCGACGCTGTTTGGTGAAAAATTATAAAGCAATATTAATCACGCTGATGATTCTTCTTCCGTTGAATAATCTTTTCGCCGATGAGAAAGAGTCATACGAAGAAATAATCACACTGGAGAAAAATAACGATCGTACCGCGATTAACGCCGCGAATGCGTTTATCAAGAAATTTCCGAAAAGTAAATATATACCGAATGTTAAAATTTTAAGAGCGGACAACGAGAAGAATATTGACAAGGCGGTGTTGTATTACTATGATATTGTTAATAATTATAAATATTTCAGCGAGTGTGATTATTGTCAGTACAGAATTTGCCAGATATATTATATGACTTCTCGCTGGAAAGATTTGTCCTATGAGTCGGAAAAGGGGTTGATGCTTTTCGGTAAAAATAACCGCTATCATGATGATTTCAAATTTTTTCTCGCGAAATCGTATTATCATCTGCAAAATAGCGATGAGGCGATCTCCATTATGAATGATATTAAAACCAATTCTAAAAAATACTATTTTTATCCCGAAACAGAAGTTTTCGGCGCTTTTTTATTTCAGAACATTAAAGGTAATTCCAACAAGTATAAAAGCGATCTGAAAAATGTTTATTACACCTTCGAAGGGACTGGCGCGGATGTTTCAGCTTTGTATCTTTTCGCTCGTCACTGCGAAATGAGAAAGGAGTACACTCCGGCATATTCGGCCTACACCGATCTGATTAATAAATTTCCCAGATCACCCGAAGCTAATCTCGCTAAAATCCGTTTATCTGAAATTAGCAAATATAAACCGCAGTATATTACAAATTATTTTGATAAGATAAAAAATTCCGACAATCTTTTTCTTCAGCATGAAACTGTTGTTGATGATGAGGAAAAGAACTCGTTTTATTCTGTTGAGATTGGTCCGATTTATAATCTTGCTAAAGCTGAACGTATTAAAAAGGAACTATCACCGGAATTTAAACCTGTGATAATTGTTAAAAAGAAAAAAGAATTTTCCGTTTACATAGGCAGGATTAATACTACTGAAGATGCTTTATCGGTCAGGATAAGGCTGGCTGAAGAATATGGTTTGAATGGGAATATTATATATATCCGCAGTGAGGATGGTCAGAATTATATTTATGGAGAATAACGATACTAAAATGACGCCGATGGTCCGGCAATATCTGGAAATTAAAAAGAATTATAAAGATGCTATATTGTTTTTTCGTCTCGGCGATTTTTATGAAATGTTTTTTGATGACGCGAAAAAGGCTTCCCGTATTTTGGATATTGTTCTGACGAAAAGGCAGTCAGATATTCCGATGTGCGGTATTCCTTTTCACAGTTCTGATAATTATATTTCGAGACTTATTAAGGCCGGTGAAAAAGTCGCGATATGCGAGCAGCTGGAAGCTGTTCCTTCAACCGGCACTATTGTAAAAAGAGATGTCATCCGCGTAATTACGCCCGGCACGGTTGTGGAGACAAATCTTCTTCAAAGTGATGACAACAATTTTCTTTCATCCGCGGTTATTAAAAACGGCAGAATGCTTACAGTTTTCAATTTCGATACCCGCCACATTTCCGTGTGCATGACAATTTCTCACAATC
>CAYLTM010000202.1:1591-3688 GCA_964386495.1 uncultured Leptospirales bacterium | reverse complement strand
GCAGAATGGGTTTGTCGTTTATCGATATTTCAACGGGAGATTTTTTCGTTACAGAAATGCCTGAAAGTTTTGAAACGCTGGTCAACGAGTTCGCGCGTTTCAATCCATCTGAAGTGCTGTTTAAATCTTTTCTTGATAATAATGACCGCTATATTAATTTTTTCAAAATGAAAAATATTTCCTGCACCGCGATCAATGAATGGCTGTACGACCATGAATATTTATCAACAGCTATTAAAGAATTTTTTCAACTGGTCAATATTAAAGGTTTGCCGGTTAAAAGCGATATTGAGATTCTTTCCGCGGGTTCGATTCTTGAATATATTAAGGACACGCAAAAGAAATCTGTTAATCATATAAAGTTTCCAAAAAAAATTGTGGAAAAAAATTATATGGCTCTTGATGATGCTGCGATTAATAATCTTGAACTGATATATAACACAACCGATAAAACAAAAAATAAAACCCTTTTCAGTTTACTGAATAACACCCGAACAGCCATGGGCAAGCGACTGCTTGAGCGGAATATTCTAAACCCGCTTGTAAATATTGATGAACTGAAATTCCGATTGAGCGCGGTATCGGTTTTTTATGAAAATCAGAGTTTGTTGAAAAGCGCTGGTGATATTTTGAGGAATATTCAGGATCTTGAAAGGCTTATCTCTAGATTTAGTATCGGAAAAGTATTTCCCCGTGAATTTATCGCTGTCGCGAATTCCCTTGAACAGGCGGCTGTTTTAAAAGATAATTTTCGCGGAATTTCCTGTGATTATTTGCACGATATGATTATCAATATTCCGGATTTGTCTGTTTTGTCAGAAATGATCGGTGCTGCAATTACTGAAGAACCCGCGGTATCACCAGAAAACGGACGTGTTATAAAACAAGGATTTAACGCGGATATCGATCGTCTGCATGAAATTAAAACTCATTCAAAAGAATGGGTTGTTGCTTATCAAGAAGATGAGAAAATCAGACTTGATATACCAACGTTGAAAATCCGTTATAATAGAATTTTCGGATACTATATAGAGATCAGCAAGGCACAGTCGGTTAAAGCTCCCGCGGATTATTTACGAAAACAGACTCTTGTAAACGCGGAAAGATTTACCACTGAAAAACTTCAGAAATTTGAAACAGAGGCTTTGTCGGCGGAAGATAAAATTATTGAGCTTGAAAATGCCGAGCTTGAAAAACTTAGACTATCTATTTTAGAAAAAAAAGATCTTATTCAATTGACAGCTGCCGTCATCGCTGAGGTTGATTATTACTATTCTCTAGCGGTTGCGGCTGTCGAAAATAATTATGTTCGTCCGGATATTCATGCTGGTAAAAAAATGTTTGTTAAAAACGGCAGACATCCGATCGTTGAGAAATATTATACCAAAGAAGTTTTTATTCCCAATGATATCAATTTTGACGACAAGGAAAATATCATTAAAATAATTACCGGACCGAACATGGCCGGCAAATCAACCTATATAAGAATGGCGGCTGTTATACAGCTGCTTGGACAGATTGGTTCTTTCGTACCGGCGGACGAGGCTATACTTCCGGTTGTTGATAGGATTTTCACACGAATTGGCGCCTCGGACAATATTTCACGGGGAGAATCAACCTTTCTGGTCGAAATGAATGAGACTGCCGCTATATTGAATAACGCAACCGATAAAAGTCTTATTATTATGGACGAGGTCGGCAGAGGAACCGCTACATACGATGGATATTCAATAGCACATTCTATAGTAGAATATATTCTGCAATATATTAAAGCTAAAACCCTTTTCGCCACACATTATCATGAGTTAACCGCTCTTGAAGAAAAGTTCAGCGGTGTTGTGAATTATACCGTACTGGTAAACGAAAAGATTTCAGGTATTGATTTTTTACATAAAATTGTTCGGGGTTCAGCGGATAAGTCCTATGGCATATATGTGGCAAAACTTGCCGGTATCCCGAAACAGGTTACTTCCCGCGCGCAGAAGATTCTGGACAAAATTGAAAAAAAGAGCCGTACTGTTTCTGCCGCTAAGGAAGCCGACACAGCGCATGACCAGACAGATCTGTTTAACGCCGCAAATCACCGCATTATACAAA
>CAYLTM010000202.1:1157-1581 GCA_964386495.1 uncultured Leptospirales bacterium | reverse complement strand
ATGACGAAAATTCGAGAATATGTTGCCAATGGAATAGCGAAATTCAATTCTAAAAATATTGAAGCCGCGATTAACAGTTTTAAAGCCGCTGAAGTGCTCGATCCGGCTAATCCGGTTGTGCTGTACAATCTCGGGGTTGCCTATACTAAACAGGGGTTATACCGAACAGCCGCGGAATATTTCAGCAAACTTGTTAAGCAGCCTGCGTCCGCGGATATATTGACCGTGAAAAAGCTCCTTGCTTACTGCTGGATAATGATGAATAACTTCAGTGGAGCGGTTTCCGTATTAAAGGGGCTTCTGTCAATATCCAGAAATGATATTTCCGCACTGAATATGCTGGCTTATGCCTACGAAAAGTCCGGTGAAACCGAGTCTGCAGTAGTGAATCTGAAAAAAGTTCTGGAAATTGATTCTGAAAATG
>CAYLTM010000202.1:0-1147 GCA_964386495.1 uncultured Leptospirales bacterium | reverse complement strand
CGATACAGGCAAAGAAATTTCAACCGCATTAATTTTCGCAAAAAAAATTGTCGATAAATTTCCTGAGAATCCTGCATATAATGATACTCTTGGTTTTGTGTATTACAAAATGGGGCAGGAGGCTATGGCTAAGAAATTTTTGAAAAAGGCTTTTATGATTATGCCGCAATCGGAAGATATCAAACAGCATTTGAGCAAACTGCTTAATATTTAATAAATAAATAATATTTGCTTTACAAAATTATGATTGTAAATTTTCTTAAAATTAACCGAAAATTAGATAGGATATGTTAGATTTGCAATTAAAATTGGTGAAAAATGGCAGCTACTCAATTTAAAGTAGAAAATTATCTACCGAACTCGTTTATAATGGTCGAAGGCAAAAAGAATGCCGAGTCTTTTTATATAATATTAAAAGGCAAAGTCAAGTTATCGAGGGAAATAGTCTATATTAATGACAACTCTGTTCCGATTGTCGGACCAGGCGATTTTTTTGGCGTAATTTCCTGTATGAGCGGACACGCGAGAGAAGAAAATGCCGTTTCCAGTGAACCAACTGCTGTCATAGCGGTTCGTAAAGAACAGTTTGGTGAACTTATACAGCGTAATCCTGATGTTGCCATGAAAATTATACGGTTTTTCAGCAGAAAACTGCGATATTACGATCAGGCAATTACTCAATTGACTTTGAAAACCACGGCGGAAGAAAATCCTGAGCATTTATATAAAATCGGCGAGTATTATCTGACTAAAAGATCCTTTCAGCATGCGGCTTATGCCTTTCAAAGATACCTTCAATACTGTCCCGCTGGAACAAGCGCGGAAAAGTCCTTATATCGTTTAAAACAGCTTAAAGCACCATTTACTGTTCAGGAACCGCCGCTTGAAGGTTTATGTCGTAATTACAAAGACAATACGATGATCTTTTGCGAAAACGAATATGGTTTTGAATTATATATCATACAGACTGGGCAGGTGAAAATTACAAAAATTGTCGGTGAAGAGGAAGTTCTTCTAGCTGTATTGAAGCCGGGGGATATTTTTGGTGAAATGGCTCTTTTAGAAAACCGTCCGCGAAGTGCGACAGCGATTAGTTTTGGTGATGTTAAACTGATGGCGATTAATAAAGACAATTTTGAAACTACAG
>CAYLTM010000201.1:5173-6803 GCA_964386495.1 uncultured Leptospirales bacterium | reverse complement strand
TGCGGAGATTAATATAGCCAGTCCTTTAACATATGGAATTTTTACAAGAGGACCAAGACCTAACTGCATTTTCCGTCTAGCTTCTAAACGTTCTGACAATAGCTGAATATCTTTTCTGAACCAGAACATAATAAGAATTAAAGCGGTGATTAGACAAACAAAAGTAATAGGGGTTGCCCAAATCAAGAAATCCTTAAATGAAAATCCCGCTTTTGTTCCAATTAATATTCCTACTGGATTACCAAGCATAGTACCGCTTGATCCAATATTAGTACCTATAACTGATATTAATACAAAAGGGGTTGGTTTCATCTTCAAAGTGTCGCAGACCTGAAACACAAGTGCCATTATAAATACTATTGATGTTACTTCATCAACAACGCTAGCCATGACCGCCGACATAATAATGAGAACAATTACGAACCTTTTCCCATTAATCTGCTCCATATTAATTACAAGTTGTATAATCCATGTAAAAAGTCCAAGATCTTTCAGAACTCCAACCATAGTCATCATGCCGACTAAAAATAATATAATATCTAATTCAGCGGATTTTATCATCTGCTCTAATGAAATTACATTACCGGCAAGAAGAATAGCTATACCTATAAACGCTATCGCGAGTCTAATATTCCAGAATAACAGGGTCGCGAGTATAATAAGTATAAAAATCGAAACCGCGGTTATTTGGCTTTGTTTTGTTAAACCAGACAGATATGTGAGAAATCCGGCGGATATAGATATTGATATTAACACAGCAAGTCTAATCATAGTATCTTTGAACGGCATTTTACTCATTTCATTATTCATGCTTATTCCCTAAATATCTTATTAACAAAACGTTCAATCGATATTACTCCTACAAGTTTCTTATCACGTAACACATACGCTTGATTTGATTTATGTTTAGTTATTTCTTTCGCGACAGTAATGGCTGGATCTTTTTCATCAACAACAGCATAATCAAAGGACATGATTTCCGCAAGCCATGTATTGGACTCATTCTGCAGAATATGAGTAAATGGTTCAAAATTTATTATTGGAGACAGGTCGTCTATCCATAAAATATAATCGGGAAGACATACTTTAAGCAGCTCATAAGCTGTAACGACACCTACGAGATCTCCCTCTTTATCAATTACCGGAACGTCGCTTATATTTTTTCTTACAATAAGATCGATTGCTTCAGCGAGATTTTGAAACTCTGAAAGAGATATGGGATCTGGCGACATTATATCTCCGGCACAAATGTAATCAGGAAAATTTAGGTTTTCTCTATTGAAAAATTTCCAAATATCTTCAGAATCATTCATCGCAATAATAGAATCAATTATATTGTCTTTTAAAATTATCTTGCTTAGTGATGATAAAACCTGAAGATGAAGTGACGGTTTTTCCTTAGGGGTCAGCAGCAAAATAATTATATGAACAGGCGGTTCTTTGTCTGTGAAGATTATTCCTGATTTTGAAGTCGCGATACCAATCATAAGGTCATCAATTGTGTTTAACCTTACGTGTGGAATCGCTATTCCTTTGGCAATCACAGTTGAAAAACCTTCTTCTCTTTCAATAATGGCATCAAATATAGTTGGTACATTTCCTATACCTTTATTATAAGCCAGAATTTTCA
>CAYLTM010000201.1:0-5163 GCA_964386495.1 uncultured Leptospirales bacterium | reverse complement strand
CCATTATCGCTTCATTACGGTTAACAGCATTAATGCCGCAAATAATGTTGCTTGGCGAAATGTAGGATGAAAAAGAAATGTTATCCTTTTTTTCTTTTTTCATTTTTTACCGCATATTATTTAGATATTTTTTCCAGATCCGATATACCTTCTTCAAGAACCTTGTATTCTTTAGAAGATGTATCAAAATTATTTAAATATTTTTTAAAATAATTAATTTGTTCGTTTTTCCAATTTCTGATATCGAAATCCTTTTCAAACATAGAAATCTCCTTATTTGTAATTTATAGAATTTATAACTGGAACCCGTCTATTAAACGGATTCCAGGTTGATAAACTAAAGGAAACGGGATATTACAGTATCCCGTTTTAAAAGAATTTGCATCCTTTAAAACTCAGGACACAAAGGAGTATGGTTCACATTAAATATATCGGCTTTACCAAAAATTAGTTAATCATTTTTCTGAACATTTAGAATTTTTTTTCATTTTTTAAAATCCGGCATTACGACATCCGGTATTTGCGGAATAGTCGGTTCTTTCAATTTCGGATCATTCGGTGTTTTTGTTTTTTTTGGTTCTTCCATATTGTCCACTTTAATATCAGAAAAATTGTTTTTATTTTCAATGTTCTTATCACTTTTTTTATCAATAGAAAAATCATCTTTTTTTTGAACTGTTTCTTTTTGTTCATTTGATTTAACAATAGAAGGTTTTTTAACAATTGGTTTTTTTGTTGCAGGTTTTTTCACCACAGGTTTTTTCTTTTTCGCAGCGGGGTTCTCTTCTTTATTCTTGGTTTCGATGACAGGTTTTTTTTCAGAAATCTGTTCCTTTTTTTCACTGGCAGGATTGTTTACGATATTCAAATCAGAGGTTTCTAGATTTGCAGGGGTGTAATCCTCTTTTAATATTGAATCAGGGAGATCTCCGCTTGATATAATAAGATCCCACATTCCCCAGTAACCATAATTAAGTGAAAATTCCTTAATCAGAATGCTTACCTCGCCATCGTATGTTAAATCCAATGGTATCTCAATTTTATACATAGTTTCCGTGTTATAATTACCCCAGACAATTTCATCTCTTTGCCGATTCTCCGCGTAAATTTTCAGACGAGATGATATCCCTGGCATCTTTGTAAATTTATACGAAACAAAATCTATCCATAAATTATATGTGACATGCGGTTTTAACCCGTATACCTTAAATGTTGCACCGGCTGGGGCGACAAATGATGCCTTCCTGTTGGCCACAGGTTTTTTGTCATCAATCAGCGTCATATTAAATTCTTTTCCCCATTCAGTTAGTTTATTATATTCAACAGAATTATTCCAGCCCAAATTATTAAAGTTATCATTATCGAAATTGAAGACGATAAATCCTTTTTTATTTATATCGTAACTTGCGGCGAAGACTGATATCGGTAATAATATAATTACCATAAGTATCTTTTTCATCATAAAATCCTTTATTTTAATGATTGAAGAAATTTTTCCAGAGTAACATTCAAATTATTGATTTCTTCAATTTTATCTATAGTAACCTTTGTTTTTGTTCTACTGATAAATTCTTCGGCAATATAACCTTTTTTTGATAAGTACTTTAATGATGTGTAATGATTCCGCGGCTCTAACTTTGTCGGTCGAATATAATTTTACACCATTTTTTCTTATTTCTAGAATAAGATCCTTCATATTTATTTTTCTATCTTTAATTCTTGTAATGCTGTTTACTACGATGTAATACGATTCAATCAATTCCTGCATCGCTCTCGAAAAGAAAACAAGTTCATCGGTCTTTTGTTCATTAACTGTAATAATCGAATCATTTAATCCTGCAATATTATTTATTGTTAAAAAGGAATTAATAAACTCAGGAACACATATTTCCGAATTATTTACATATTTACTATAAACAAATTCATTCGATAATAATTCTTTTAAAATGTTGTATTTTTCAGTAACATTCTGTAGTGAAAGATTGTTTTCTTTCAAAGCATTTAATATAGAAATTGAAACAAGTGAAGGGATAATAAAAAAATGAGATATGGTATTTTTATAAAACGAAATACCAAGACGGACATCATCCTTAATTAAATATACTTCATCTAAAACATTGTTTTCGTCAATACGGGCGTTTTCAAGAATCCGCTCATTTATATAATTCTCTATCATGCGCTCAGTTATCTGAACAATGCTTTCATCCGAAGATTTCCAATCGGCTGAATGAACATTACTCGTACTTAAATAATCATAAAGAATCTCCGTGCCGTGTATTAGTTTTTTCTTAGTAAACCCTTTTACAGATGAGAATAAAATCGCACTTGTTACAACTGATATTGGATTAACAGCAGCAACCCGATTTATTCCAAGAATAATTTTTTTCCCGATTTCAGTTATTCTGTCGTCACCAGTAAAACCTTCTTTTTCCACATCTTTAAGAGTAAAGAAATCATCAACTCGAACATATACCTTACCCCAATCTTTCTTGAAAAATGATGTGCTTTTCACCACGGCTCCAACATTTTCTTTTTTCTTTTCTTTGCCTTTAGATTCTTTTTCATAAGAGGCTTCTTCCAAAACCCTATCATAACTAATAGATATTGGAACAAATACAAGATCATCTGCGTAATTATCATCAATCGCCTCGACGACATAACTTAGCAAACCATGCTTTGGCATAATCAGTCGGCCTGTTCTTGTTCTGCCGCCTTCGAGAAAAAATTCAATAGGATAATTTTCCTTCACTAGAGTCTTTATGTATTGTTTAAAAACAGCTGTATACAAGACCATCCCTCGAAACGATCTTCTTAGAAAAAAAGCGCCTGAATGTCTGAAAATACTGCCTACCGGAAAAAAAGATAAATTAACTCCAGCTGCCACATGTGGTGGGATTATTTTATTTTTAAAAAAGATGTATGATAAAATTAAATAATCCATATGGCTTTTATGACAAGGTGTCAGAATCACCGCACCTTTTTTTATCGCGTTTCTAATAATATCAAGAGAATTCTGATCATAATCGATGCCGCTGAAAAGTTTTTTGAAAACAATATCAAGTAAGAGTTCGAGCAGTTTAATATATCTTATAGAAAAGTCCGCTGCAATTTCCTTATAATACCTGTAAGCTTTCTTCTTCAAATATGACTTTTTGGCTTTATCCTTTTCATTCAGCTGATTAATAGTATTCTGAATGTTTTCATGGTATAAAACTTTTTCCATCAGTTCAGACTGGTGGTTCAATATCGGTCCCAGAACAAGTCTCTTTTCTTTCTGGTTAGTCTCAATGAATTTATATCTTAGATATAAAGCTAATTCATCCGAGGTTAAATTTTTATTCGTATCAATTTCATTTTTCAGAGAAACAGGTTCCATCAAGTGGATATAAGAAGGTGTAGCAATTGTTAAAATGTTGAATATAACTGATTCATTTTTTAAAATCTTATCAAGAATTGTGTCGTTAGTTTTTTCAGGTGACCTGTTCCAGAATATATTCTGAGGAATTATATATATAGGAGTATCAACAGTTTTCTGAAGATCTATTAAATATATCAAAAAATCGTATTTTTTTTCAATATATCTTCTTAAAAAAGAATTATTAGAAAGTATGGGAAATATAACAGGATTTTTCTCTGTTAAAAGATTTTTAATATGATCAGTGTCTAGTATATAGGTAAATTTTTTCCTGAAAATATTTCGTCGAACAGCATTATACAAACGTTTAATAATATAGGTGAAATTCTGTATATAGAAAGGATTATAGTCATAAGCGTAGACTGGTGGTAATAAATTTAATCGTGATAATACCCAATAGTATATAATTAGAGCTATGTTATTACTCTGAAAAGAGGCATAAACAATAATCCCCTTATCCTTAGTTTCATTTATAATGCTGATGCTTTTCTCATCAATTTGGATTCTTCTACATACAAAGGCCAATATCGATTTTTTAATAAAATTAAGTCCGCAATCCAATTTTCCAGAGTAACTCTTATTAGATTCGATTTCAGGTTTTTCATTTTCCATTATATTTCCCCGTGATGTTATCTTTTAAATTTTTGATTACAAAATCAGTTGAAGGAATAATATCCTTTACCCAATTAGTAATTATATTGTATAGAACTTATTATTATTTCTCCTTATAATAAACTGAACTGTTTTACGTTATTTGTATCTTTAAGGTTAAAATAAAATAACATGGTTTGATTTTCAAGCCCATTTTTAATTATCATTAAATAATTCGAATATGCTCATAAATTATTGCTAATTATTAATCTCCTCCGCCGGTAGGCGGTAAATAGGCGTTTATTCCACTATTTAATGAGCAATTACAATAATTCTCATTAAATAATAAATATTTATTGACACGTAGACACCCTAACAATAGTTTTGACAAAAATAATTGTTGACGTAGACAATGACTGAAAAATCTTATGCTAAAATAAACCTTCACTTGGAAATAACAGGTGTTCGTGAAGATGGTTACCACAACATATTATCAGTTATGTCAACCGTTTCATTATGTGATCTTTTAAAACTCAATAGTATTAAGTTGAATAATCAAGGGATATGTAAGTTAGAAATATCAGAATTGTCAGGTAGATTTGCTAACGTAATACAGGACACTCCAGTTGAAAAAAATCTAATCTTCTAGGCGTTAAAGTATTACTTTATGGAAAATGGCTCAGGTTGTGGAGCCTCTATTGATCTTTCGCTAGAAAAAAATATACCGGCAGGCGGCGGTTTAGCAGGCGGCAGTTCTAACGCGGCAGCTACGCTGAGACTACTGAATAGAAAGCTAAATCTGTACGATTCTGAAAAGCTTTTACGGATAGCTTCGAAAATTGGTGCTGATGTTCCATTTTGCCTACACGGCGGGACAGCAATATGTGAGGGTATTGGTGAGATTATCGAACCAATAGATGGTTTGAATGGGTATTCGCTTTTAATTGTCAATAATGCTGAACATATTAGCACAGCAACTGCATATGCCATGTTGGATCGTTTAAAAGATTATTCAAAATGTACTAATGATTATATTGAGGAAAAAAAAAGGTTTTTCAGGAAAGATGTTGAAAAACATTCAGGGTTTAACAGATTTTTTAATGATTTTGAAAAACCGATATTTGTTGAAAATACAAATATTTCTGAAACTAAAAAAA
>CAYLTM010000200.1:2676-6827 GCA_964386495.1 uncultured Leptospirales bacterium | reverse complement strand
TAATGATGTGAAAATTAATGCAACACAGAATAATACAATTGGATTGTCAGGTGTTAAGGTTCTGCTTGTTGAAGATAATTTGATGAATCAGCAGATTGCCAGAGAAATATTGGAAAACGCGGATATAAAAGTCTATCTTGCAGGGAATGGTCAGCAGGCTCTGGATATGCTAGCAAATGAGTCTTTTGATATTGTGCTGATGGATATTCAAATGCCGGTTATGAGCGGTTATGAAGCGACTCGCTTAATAAGAAAAATTGAAAAATTCAAAGATTTGCCTATAATCGCGATGACAGCCCATGCGATGAGCGGCGCGAAAGAACAATGTTTGTCGCAGGGGATGAATGATTACATAAGCAAACCAATTGATTCTGATAATTTATATGGAATTCTTCTGAAATGGATAAACCGAGATCATCGTGATAATAATCATCGGGATAAACAGATAAATCTTGGAAATGTTCCGCAGGTTAAACCTTTTTCTGATAAAAATATCAATCCTTCTATTGACGATTTTCCTGAAAGGCTCGAAGGATTTGATCTGTCAGCAGGTTTAGTGAGACTTGGCGGTAATAAGAAATTATACCGCGAACTTATTATTGCGTTTGCTGGCGAATACAGCGGTAATTTGTCCGCAATGGAACTTTACGAATTTTCTAAAATACTTGAAACTGCTATAAAAGATAAAGATTTTAATCAATTGCCTGATATGTTGAAGAAGCTAAATTTATTAACAAATATTATCAAACGTTCCGCTGAAGAATTGATGTAGTATTTGTCAATATGTGAAAGCATCCTAAAATTAATCTAATGAGACATAATATATCTTATCGGAAGTAGAATATAACTAAAAGATACCATGAAAATCATTGTTTTCTTTGTAGAATATCAGATATAAGAAAAGCCATTTCCAGACTCTGAGAATAATTCAAACGAGGATCGCAATAGGATTCGTAATTTATATGCAGATCATCACTGGTAATATCAACGGAACCTCCTATACATTCCGTAACATCCTCGCCGGTAAGCTCGAAATGTATACCGCTTAGAATTGTTCCGAAGGAATTGTGTACTACAAATGACGATGTTATCTCTTCTTGAATATCTTCAAATTTTCGTGTTTTAATACCGCTGCCAAGTTTGATAATATTTCCATGCATAGGATCCGACATCCAAACAACATTCAATTTTCTTGATTTTATTTTTTGTATGAGTATCGGTAATTTTTCGTTAACTTTTCCGCAGCCGAATCTGTGAATAAGCACAATTTTTCCGGGTTCATTAAGCGGGTTTAAGGTTTCTATGATTTCCGATATTTCATCCGCGTTTGACGCGTTTCCAATTTTTATACCAACTGGATTTTGTATTCCGCGAAAATATTCTATATGCGCACTGCCGATAAAATTAGTTCTTTCGCCAATCCATAAAAAATGACTTCCGGCATTGTAGGATAGATTCGTGTCTTTAATTTGTCGAGTCATACTCTGTTCATAATCAAGCAAAAGTCCTTCATGTGAAATGAAATAATCTATAGAACCTAACGCACTGGAATTGACTCCGCCGAAAGACTCCATAAAATCAATGGCATCCAATATTTTATCCAGAGTCTTTTTGTAGTCATTCCAGGCTGGCGTTTTTTCTATCGAAAATAAATTCCAATTATACGGATTATGAAGATCCGCGAAACCGCCGGATATTATCGAACGGATAAAATTAAGTGTAACTGCTGAATGATAATAAGCTGAAAGAAGTCTTTCAGGATCATTTTCCCGTGCGACTGCACTTTCTTCTATAGAATTTACCGCGTCACCTCGGTATACAGGTATATTAATTCCATTTATGGATTCACTGTCGGATGACCTTGGTTTCGAAAATTGTCCAGCAATTCTGCCTATGCGAATAATCCCCTTCCTAGTGCCGTAAGCAAGTATAACGCTCATTTGAAGTAAAATTTTAATTTTATTGGTGATTATTGTCTCGTTAACATCGATAAACCGTTCGGCACAGTCCCCACCCTGAAGGATGAATCTTTTTCCTGTACCGGCATCAATAAGTTGTTTTTTCAAATTATCGATTTCATTAAAGGAAACCAGCTGGGGATAATTATTTAACGTATTTTGTATTTGCGTTAATCTATTTATATCAATGTAACTTGGTTTTTGCAGACACTTAAAATTTTTCCAGCTGTCTATTCGCCATTTATGATTCACTATTTGTTCTCCACTGAAAATATTGATTGCATTTATTAAAGCGTTTTTATATTATGTGGATGATTTTAAGACAACTGATCCACTTTCTGAAAGATATTATATGAAGACTTTTAGTCAAGGAGTTTTTCCTTCATGGTGTATAGCAGGTAATAGCAATGAGTATTGAAACTTTTTTAATAGCAATAGTACCGGTACCGCTTTTTTATATAATATATTCCCGATATTTTTTGTTCAGACCGGAAATTTATAAACACATTGAGTCTTTTTTCGCGGGACTAACTGTTTCGCTGCTTCTGGTATTATTATCACCGCTGTTTCTTCATTTTTTTCCCGAAACAGAAATTCTTACCACGGCTTTTTTACGGGCTGCTGTACTGGAAAAAATATTTTGCTTTATAATAATCATCATTATTCAACGGCATTATACGAATTTCAGTATTCTTGAAGCGACAATATCCGGTATGCTTGTTGGTCTCGGTTTTTCATTTGTAGAAAATATTGTCTATTCTCTAAAAATGGGATCCTCTATAATTATTATTCGCAATTTGTATTCGGTACCTCTGCACTTAACTACCTGCGGAATTATGGGTTATTACCTAGGAATCCGCAAACAGTCTGTCACAATGATATTCAAAGTTAAAAATATTATAAAGTCTATCGCGATCCCATTGTTTTATCATACAACATTTGATTATCTTTTGTTATCAGGTAAAATATATACATATTTGTCAATGGTTGTTTGGCTCGCGATGATTGTTACTCTTGAGTTTCTCATAGCACGCTGTCAGATTATGCTTCCACTGGAAGTCTTAAAGGCTCTTAAACTTCGTTATGAAGACTGGGCATTAAACAGCCGCCAGAAAAGATATGAGAGGTGGATTGAAAAGTCAATTGGAAGTTTTTTCAACGAAACAGAAAACCTTTTTCAATGGAAACCCGGAATTTTCAGATTAATTTTTGTTATATTTTTCTTTATTATTTCAATAGTAGGTTTAGCGTACAGGTATGAAATTGTGCGGTATTTCATGTTTTCACTGAATAACGATGAGCAGATTCTGATACTTGGTTTATTCCCCGCTTCAATAAGTACACTTCTGATTATTGTCGGAGCGATTAATCCAAATTTTTTCCGCAACAGCGAACTTAGTATACCAATAATATCTGATCTGGAAATTAAATATCCGGACGGCAGCGAAGAGACTCTTGTTTCATATGATGTAACATCTATTAATGCTTTTCTTCGAACGTCAAGTCCCATTGGTATCGATACGGAAGTTCAACTTAAATTTCTGCATCCGCATTATTGTGATGATTATATTCGTTCACTGGTTGTCTGGGAAAATCATCATAATCCCGCGGAACCTTTTGGAACGATAGTTAAGTTTTATACAACTCCGTGGTCTTTCAAAATATTTTTGATGAAATATTCCTTTTTCAAAATTCGAAAAGGCGTGGTGTATAATTTAAAACTTCCAGGCTTTGAATTAACCAGAAAATTATTTTTAAGACCGATATCAATAATGCAGACTGATAACATTTACAAAAAAGGCGATATAATTTTCAGCCAAAATGAAAAAGCCGAATCATTCTATATGCTGAAAAAAGGTTCAGTATTAATTTATAAAAAATCCAATTATGAACAGATAATCACTATGGGTACCGTTGATGAAGGTGAAATTTTTGGAGAAATGGCAATTATTACAAAAGATTTAAGATCTGCCAGTGCGATATGCTTATCGGAATGTGTAATCGCGGTGTCAGATAAGAAAAACCTTTTGCCGCTGCTGGAAAGCAACACTGAATTTTCCAAACATTTAATATTAACGATCATAAATCGTTTTGCTACACCCCCTATGTATGTAAATAATAATATCAATCATAAAACATCATAGTAATTATTCCCTGCGGTGATATAAACTTATGATAAACATACAACATAAA
>CAYLTM010000200.1:594-2666 GCA_964386495.1 uncultured Leptospirales bacterium | reverse complement strand
GTGTAGAATAATTAAGCATTAATGATGTTTGTATACTTGTTATAAAATATTTTTTACTTTTTATCAAGTTTATAAATATCATCAAGAAGGTTTTTCATCGAATTAATTTTCAGTAAAGTTTCAGAAGACAATCTCAGAACCTTCGAGTCATTACTATTGAAGATATCTTTCTGAAGTGATGACTGAAGCAGAGCAGATTCTAGAATAATCTTCTCGGAAATGCTTTTACCTTTAATTACGGAAATCTTTTTAGCTTTGAAAATTATATTGAGTAAGTAGAAATATATATCAGGAAGGTATCTTTTTAAAAGGTATATCGTAATGAATGGCGATAAAATTATCAGATTGGTTTTTAACATCGGCAAAACAAACATATAATCACCCTGATAATAACCTTTCCCCCAAAGAAACCAAAACACGTCAGTAATAAAAAGTGAAACGAAAAAATTAGTCTTTCCTTTAGCGACACCTATCGAAGCCAATCCCGATGATACGGCGAAAATAATCAGCAAAACAATAATTACAGAAAATCCAAGTATAGAAGAAACCAAAGCAATCGTGCTTGAAATAGATTCTACCGCTAATGCTATTCCTTTCATAACTGTTAGAATGTCGTTTAAAGTTTCCATAATTTTCATCCTTTCCGAACAATATTCGTTTTTATACAGCATTTCATCAAATAAAATGTTTCTAATAAAAATAATAATATTGTTTACTGCAATAATTATTTTTTATCCACACTCAATCGCCACAAAAAATTTGATATTTATTATCGAAAATTAGTAGAAATATTCAAAGTTTATATCATGTTTGACAGACAATCCGACAAACCATAAACTTTGGAGCGATTATGAAAACAGTAGTTGTACTAGGCGCTAGTGATAATAAAGATAGATATTCAAACAGAGCTATCAACCTGCTTGCTGAAAATGGATATTCCGTAATAGGTGTTCACCCTACTCTTGAAAATATTGACGGGTTTCCAGTGGTGAAAAATCTTGCCGATGTAAAAACTCCAGTGTATACAATAACAGTATACGTCAATCCAACGCTTCTGGAAAAATTAACTGCAGATATCATTAATCTTAAACCGCAAAGGGTGATTCTTAATCCAGGAACAGAATCATCTATTGTTGAAAATGAACTTATAAAAAATAATATTCCTGTGCAAAAATCCTGCACACTGGTTCTGCTGAACACCGGTCAATTTGAAAAAAATTTCAACCCTTCAGTTTAAAATATGATAAAAGCTCTTGAACCCTTACAACCTGCTCATTTAATATATGTGCTGTTGATGCCAGTTCTTCAGCGAGAGCCGCGTTCTTTTGAGTGGTATCATTCAATTGAGCCATGCCAGTATTTATTTGAGATATTCCGATTGTTTGTCTTTCAGAAGATGCGGAAATTTCCTGAACAAGTTCAGCGGTTTGTTTAATATCTGGAAGCATTTCGGAAAGGAGATGTCCCGCGTGATTAGCTGTATTGACGCTGGTTTTTGAAAGTTCGCGAATTTCTTTCGACGCGTTTGAACTTTTTTCTGCAAGTTTGCGTACTTCATTAGCGACGACAGCGAACCCCTTGCCCTGCTCACCCGCTCTTGCCGCTTCTATCGCGGCGTTTAATGCCAGCAGATTTGTCTGATACGCGATATCGTCGATTATTTCAATTTTATTCGCGATATTTTTCATGGCTTCTACGGTCTCATTCACAGCCTTACCGCTTATTTCTGCTTTTTTCGAAGTTTCTACAGCGATAATTTCCGTTTCCTTAGAATTTTTATTATTGTTAAGCACAGCGGAATTAATTTCCTCGAGTGTCGATGTAGTCTCTTCAACGGATGCCGCTTGTTCAGTGGTACTCGAACTTAAAGATTGGGAATTGTCGGTTAATTCATCTGAGTTATTCAGAAGCTCTTTGTTAGCAGTCAAAATCTCGGACACAATGTTGTTAAGCTTTTCCAATATTGAATTCATTGATCTGGATAACAACCCTACTTCATCTTTTCGCTTTAAATATAATTTGGGAATATCTTCCCGTAAATTTCCTGAGGCAATTGTACTGGCAATAACAGA
>CAYLTM010000200.1:0-584 GCA_964386495.1 uncultured Leptospirales bacterium | reverse complement strand
TTTTTCTGGAAAGTGTATAGTAATAGAAAGAACCACCTAATATGAATGAAATAATAATTATAATGAAAAAATATTTTAATTTAAAAAAGACTTTATCAGTTATATCAGACACATTAGATACTCCAATGATAAAATAATTAAATTCATCATTTTTTGTTATATATAAATAATGACTTTCGCTGTTTAAGGATGATTTAATATGCATTTTATCAGTCAAAGAGCTAATCTCAATTCCCAGAATATCTTTGTTATATTTTGTAAAAAAATAATTATCATCCGGATGTGAAAGTATTGTACCGTCAGCTGATATTATTACGCAGTAGCCTGAATCACCAATTTTTGTATCCTTCGATGTAGACTGAAAATAATCTGACACTAGAATTGAAACTCCGATTAATCCGATAACTTTATCATTCTGTAAAACAGGTCAGGTAAAAAGAATAGCCGGCTGATTAGTAATAGATGATTTATAGGGTTTACTAATGTATGTTTTGCCGTTTTTAGCATGTTCAATATTTTCTGAAAATCCTTCAAATTTGTTATTATTATTTGCTGCTGTACACCACTTAGTACCTTTACCATAA
>CAYLTM010000199.1:2327-6892 GCA_964386495.1 uncultured Leptospirales bacterium | reverse complement strand
TGTGAGGAAGGGATATACCCTGAAGGGTCAAAAATGGTACTTTTTCACTGATTTCTGGGATTTGTTGTTTTTGGAGTGTTAACATGGTTTTTAACCCTGTGGATTTGTTGATTTATACAACTATAAGAAGTATTAATTATTATTGTCAATTAATTTACTTAATTATTTTCAATTGAAAAGGTGAACAAAGTTATAAGTTTTAAATAATGTATATATTACATATTTCTTTAATGATATTGATAACCTTGATTATATTTAAATAGTTAATATTATTTCCTTGACTTATATTATAGATAGATATACGATAGTTCAGACGATAAAAATTAGATAAAATAGAACCTCCTAACTTTTATGAAAAAATCACTTTCTTTTGAGGCGTTTAAATTATTGATAAAAACTATTTAATGGGAATATCATGAGAGACGATTTTAACATAAAAACTAAGGATACAATGGCAAAAAGAGTTGGATTTCGATGTTCGAACCCCAACTGTCGTCAATTAACCTGTGGTCCACAGGAAACAGAAACTAAAGTAATCAATATTGGAATAGCTTCGCATATAACAGCAGCTTCTTCTAATGGACCTCGTTACAATAAAAGTATTACAAAAGAAGAAAGAAAATCCATAGAAAATGGAATTTGGCTTTGTCAAAACTGTGCAAAATTAATAGATAGTGATTCTATAAGATACTCTGAAAATATTATACATGAATGGAAAAAATTATCTGAAAAAGCGGCATTGGTTGAACTTGAATTCAAAGATGATAAAATAATAAAAGACGACATTGATTTAATAAAGTCATATATGCAATTTTTTGATAGACCTGCCTTCCAACATCCATTCTATCAAGAAGGTTCGATGGAAGCGTTCGATAAAGCAATTGAAGATACAATAATTGCTTTAAATACTGGCTCCTTAAGATCGAGAGATGGGTCAGTTTTAAATGTTACCAAGGGGAAAAGTTATATTGAAAATTACAAATGGAGAGAAAACTTAAATTTAATTGTAGAACTATTAATTGTAATTAGAGACCGATATGCTTTAGCGATTCGATCAAATGAAATTCATATTAATAACCAAGCTGATATCAACCAGTTTTATTGTATATCTAATAAAGAATTAACTCTATGGTTTGATTCTACTCGCCAAGAAATTTTATCTATCTTTTTAAATGTATGTACTGATGCCGGTATTAAATATATAAATAGATTTCCAAGATATCGTAGAGAATGGTAAAAGTAATAAATTACAGGGATGGCATATGCTTACAAGAGGAAAAATAATAGGTGAATTATTAGACGGTTTCAGTCAATTATCATTTGTATTGAACACTAGAAGTTCTCTAGGTTTATACGATCTTAATAAATATTGTGAAAATTTTGTCCGAGACTTATTGAATATTATTTATGATTATAATTTAGAAAACTTAAATGAATATCGCTCAAATGAACCTGGACTGGATCTGGGGGATAGTATTTCTAAAGTTGCATTTCAAGTTACTTCTGAAAAAACATCAGCAAAAATAAATGCGACCCTTGAAAAAATTACAAAAGAACAAACAGAAAAATATAAGACATTTTATGTTTTGATTCTTGGCGTAAAACAAAAAACATATGATTCCATAGATAAATTCTTGGCAGTACCCCTAAATTTCACTTCAAAAAATATTTTAGATATCACCAATCTTGAAAGAAAAATAATTAATTTAGATACCAAAAAATTATCCGATCTAAATAATATTACATCAAAGGAATTTATTAAACTATTAAGTGATTTCGAATCAAACGATTCAACAACAAATGAAGAAACTTCATTCTCAAAAAACGTAGAAATTAAACCTCCTTTTATTTATAAGAATTGTAAATCTTTAATACATTTTACTAAGAAGGAACATAATTTTGATCTTAATGAAGGAAACCTTAATGAATCATTTAAAAACCTTATAATTACACTTCTGGATCTTCCAAAAATTACACGCGAGTTCTTCTACGCAATAATATCCAGAAGTGATTATAATAATAAATACGATTCACTTGCAGTTCGTTATGAAATAATTAAACGAATAATAAAAATTAATATGGATGATATCAATGAAGAATTGCATCTATTAACATCGTATGGTCTTCTACAAATTTTAAAAAGTGATGATTATGAAAATTATATAGTTTTCAATCAAATTTGCAAAAAAGACAATGTTTTATTATTATTGAAAGAATTTGCAGACGGCGGTTGCATTGATTTAAAAAGTGCGATCATTGAATTAAATTTTAATGCTTTAAGTAGTAATTAACGTTACTATTGGTATTCGATATTGATGGTGGACACAAAGAAGTGAGGAGTAGATATGGACAGATTCGATGAAATAGTTGAAGAACTCAATAAGCATCTGGAATGCATAAACCAAAACTGGCTTTTCGGAGCTGGAATAAGTTATGGTGCAAATATTCCGCTTATGAAAAGCCTGACTGAAAGAATTGAGGGATTGATACCTTCTAGTGCTTACAAAAAGCTTTACAAAGCAATTTCGTCAGATTTGCCAAACGACCATCATATCGAGCACATTTTAAGCCATCTTGGTGATTATATTGCAATTGCAGAACGATCGAAAAACAAAAATACGACTGTTAATGGAGATATTTATAAATATGACAAATTATATGAATTACACACTGAAATAATCAAACATATTGGGGAAACCATTCGCTACGGATATAAAGAATCAGATTCTACCGGAAAAACAAAAGAAGAAGTCGGCAAAATTGATAATCCTATAATTAAAATCGATACACATTTAAAGTTTGTCGAAACCCTTTTCAAAACAAAAGCAAACTTACTTTCTCGCACATCAATAACAATGTTTACTACGAATTACGATACACTAATAGAGGATGCCTTTTCCCTTAATAAAGTTGAGGTAAATGATGGTTTTTGTGGGGCTGCTATAGGATATTGGAATCCAAATAAATCTTTCAGCAACAATGAGGGGATAAACCTAGTCAAATTGCATGGTTCAGTAGACTGGGTTAATGATAAAAAATGGGGATTAGTAAGAAACAGGTATGGGGTAAACTACTTAACAAATGACTCTGATGTATTAATTTACCCACAAGCCACCAAGTATGTAGAAACCCAAAAAGATCCCTTTGCATTCTTGTTGTTTGTGGTTATAGTTTTGGAGATAATCATATCAACGCAGAGATTGAGAATACAATTAATTTACCTGGAAACAGAACAACTCTCATTGTTTTTATTAATGAAATGAAAATTCCTTTAGAAAACCTTTTAAAATCAGATAAAACATGTAATAAAGTATTTGTCTGTACTGAGAAAGGGGTATTTCACACCGATAATTATCTTCAGAAAAAAGCAGGTTCTGAAAAACTAAACTGGTGGATGTTTGATAAAATGATCGATTTTTTGAAAGACGGTGAAGCAATATGAATATTTTTAAGGAACATAATGATTTAAAAATCGGCAAAATAATTAAAATGTTACGAATGAGTTCGGAAATTGAATTACAAGAAGACCTAAGAAATACAAGACCAGATGACTCAAGAATATTGGAAGCTGATTTATTTGGAGAAGGGATCTGGAGCGATTCAAAAGCAACGCTTCAATTCAATAGAGGTGTTGAAACCTACCCTTTGCCATTACAATCTGCTTATTTAACAACGAAAGATGAACTTGAGAAAATTTATCTTTCGGCAGAAAAAATAACTGATGACGGACTTAGCCCTATGCTTGAGATAGGCACTTATATTGGTGCTAATTCTGCGAAATGCCACGCAAACATGGATAAATTGTTTGGAAATCACTGTGCTGTTTTAGGTTCAACAGGTTCAGGGAAATCAGCAACTGTTGCATCGATTATTCATTCCCTTCTCGAATACAAGTTCAAAAATGATAAGCATTTATCACCAAGAATAATACTTATTGACCCCCATGGTGAATACTCAAAAGCATTTCACGACCAAGCAATTGTCTTTAGAGCTTATAACGACGCATCTGCGGGTGGTGATAATGTGGTTACCCTCAGCCTACCATATTGGCTTATGTCTGGCGATGAATTTCGTTCATTATTGATCGGTAAAACAGAATTTGAAGCTACATCTCAAAACAATATGGTATACGAAGCATTATCATATGCAAGAATGGAACAAGCAGGTATTGTAAAGACATTAAATGATCCAAACGGTGATGAAATTCCAGAATTAATAGCTGGAAAAAATGAGGCAACCAGAAGCAACTTTGATCGTGATAAACCATTACCTTTTAAATTAAAAGAAATGATAAAACATATCGAGCAAGTACAAGGAAGAAAAACCGGAAAAAAAGAACCAAGGACGGCATCCGATTCAACATGGCAAAAAGTTGAATCGGTTTTAAAAAAGACCAGAGTATTATGTGGTAATCCACAGCTTAATTTTTTAATGGAAGAATTTACAGAATCATCTCCAACAATTGACAAAGTTTTAGCACAATTTATTGGTAATGTTGAAGGTCATGAAAATAAGAATCTAAGAATTATAGATATTTCTGGTTTGCCAAATGAAGTAACAGGTCC
>CAYLTM010000199.1:962-2317 GCA_964386495.1 uncultured Leptospirales bacterium | reverse complement strand
CTAGACTATTATTTCAATACAAAATTTGGCAAACTACGGAAGAAAGAAAAAACGACCCTATCCTTCTTGTCTGTGAAGAAGCACATAGATATGTTCCGAACCAAGGAGAAGCTCAATATAAAGAAGCACAGGAATCAATAAGAAGGATTGCAAAAGAAGGTAGAAAATATGGTATTGGTTTAATGCTGGTTTCACAACGCCCTTCAGATGTTGAAAGCACTGTGCTGTCACAATGCAATACATGGGTGATTTTAAGATTAACCAATTCACGCGATCAAGAACACGTAACTCGTTTCCTTCCCGATTCATTGAGTGGACTTACCCGCATTTTATCATCCCTTACTCGAAGAGAAGCTGTTTTTGTGGGTGAAGCTGCCGCACTACCTAGCAGAATTAGAATTCGGGAATTGACAAGTTCTCAACTACCTGATTCGGCTGATATATCTTTTGTAGAGGGTTGGATTAATCCACCAAGTACATCAGAAAAACTTAAGCAAATTACTGACCGTTGGGTTGGACATTGAAATATAAAATGTGTTTATATTAATTATTGAATCATCTTTATCCCTCATGGTTCATACTGAAAATTTAGACAAGGTTAAACCACAAAAACCTATCGTAAGTACAGCATAGGTATACACATATATGTAAAACATTTATGTTAATTGATTCTGTATAAATATCAGAGGAATATAATTGTTATGAACTGTAGGCTTTGTCTTTCTGAAGGTTTGGAATTAAGAAAATCACATATAATACCAGAACTATGCTATTACAATATGTATGATAGTAAGCATCGGTTTGTCGGTATAAATACTGAAAACTATAAACAATTAATAATTGAGCAAAATGGATTTCGTGAAGCATTGTTATGTCAGAAAAGTGAAACATATTTGAGCAAATGGGAATATGGGCTTAAATGGTTTTTGGATTCAATGAATGCAAAAAGCTCAAAAAAACTTATTGTTAATAAATTATCACCTGCTATAACTGAAATAAAAGGTTCTGATTATATAGAATAAAGAAAGCGCTGCTATCGATTCTTTGGCGTATGAGCATAGCATCAAACCCATTCTTTTATTTTTATGATTTGGGGATGTATAATGAAAAAATACGATCAATACTCAATAAAATATCTTTTTATTATAAATATAATATCCAATTTTTATATGGCGAATGGTAGATAATGGTCATCATTTACCGGATCAAATTTTATTATTTGATAAGCCAACACGAGTTGATAATAAAATTTTAATGCAATACTTTATCTTTAAAGGGCAATTAATTAAAATTGGAATTTATGAAAATGTTAAAATGATTTTGAATAAAAGTTTTATAGTGTTGATGTTGTACAG
>CAYLTM010000199.1:0-952 GCA_964386495.1 uncultured Leptospirales bacterium | reverse complement strand
ACACAGTGATGGTTATTCATCCTTTAAATTCTTTTTACTTCACTGACAGACCATTAAAAGATGAAACTCCTCAATCTGGTTTATTTAATAGATTCCACGCTGATGATATACAGAGTTTTTATTGTATATAACAGCATCAACGGCATATAATAAAAAGGAAAACCCGATTTCTTCTAATAATATCCTTCGTCCCTATTCCCCTTTTATTTTATTATTGCATTAATTTCAAGGGTTTTTCATTATTCGTTTTATACAGACGATATCGGTTGCCATTGAAACCTATGTTTAAAAAAATGCAAATTCAACTTTACTTTCATAAATAATTTGGGGGATTTATGAATGCAATTTCAGGTCTTGTCGAGAATCAAAAATATGAATTTTTAATAATTAACATAGACATAGTTAGTTCTTCAAAATTGGTAGATTTAAATGAAAGCGATTTAAATATTAAAGAAACAAAATCTAATTTGATTAAATCACTTCAAGCCATAGTTAATAGATATCCTAATATTTCTCATGAAAGCGGGGATGGTGTTTTTTTTCTCTTTTCAATCGATAATTTACATAAAGATTATGACACAATAGCCTCATTAGGGATTATTTTGATTAAATACATAGAAATATTTAATAAAAATCACATTGATGGAAATCTTTTGTCAGTTCCAATTTCGATTAGAATTATTGGTCATGTTGGTCAATTGATATTTTCAAATTCCTCTGGAAACATTAGTGGAGATGAATTAAATATAGTACTAAAGAATGAAAGAGATATTGGGAAGAAGGATCATTTTTCTATTTCAAAAATACTTTATAAGAACATAAACAACCAAGATTTAAAAAGATATTTCATAAAAAGAGACGAAGATTTAAATGAAAAAATAATTTCTATTCTTGAAATCCCTAAATTCAATAATGAAATGCAACAAAAATAGAAATGACATCATAGAGCAAA
>CAYLTM010000198.1:6489-6900 GCA_964386495.1 uncultured Leptospirales bacterium | reverse complement strand
AGATTTATTCCGCGTCGGACGAAGAAAAATCATCAATAGTCGAAGTTGTTTCAGCGATTAAAACAATTAACGATGGAGCACAAACTATTAGTTCCGGATCTGAAGAAATCGCATCGAGCAGCGGCGAAATCTCAGACATGGCTGAAGTTTTGCGGCAGAGAATTTCAAAATTTAAGGTATAGACGTAATCGTTTAATTTTTTGTTATAATAATAATTTTTGCTTGCATTTTCTAATAATCAAATGGTGATTGATACTGTACCTTCATTTAATTGGTTTTTTTCGGATTATACACATGTATTTTTTATTCTTGGTATAAGACAAAAATAATCATTTTAACATGGTATGAATGTTTTTGTGTATTATAAATAAATTTAAAGTAGATTAAAGGTAGATTAAGGAGAATTTTTTA
>CAYLTM010000198.1:5258-6479 GCA_964386495.1 uncultured Leptospirales bacterium | reverse complement strand
AAATAATTTGGACAGCGTTAAAAAGAATTATATCTTTTACAGGCGCGGCGATGCTTGTATTTTTAGTGTTTTGTTCGTCACCAAAAAAGGAAGTAAATGAAAACGTTACTAGTGCAGTGTCGTCAAATAATCTAAGCGATTTGAAAACACAGATTGACAATGGAGCTAGCTCGAATTCAACGGATTCAAAAGGTTTTTCAGCTTCCCATTACGCTGCGAGCAATGGGAATCTTGAAATTATAAAATATTTAGCCGATGAAAAAGCAGACTTTAAAGCAGAAGACGCGGGTAAAGCTACACCATTACATCATGCGGCGTTCAATGGTAATTTACCAGTTGTAAAGTATCTTATTGAAGAAGAAGATGTTGTTGTTAATGTGGAGAGCGACAGGGGTTTTAGAGCAATTGACAGAGCGGCTGTAAAAGGTCATAGCTCTGTTGTTAAATATCTATTAACCCAAGGTTCAAGTGCAAAAGCTCCTGCAAAAAATGGTGAAACACCTCTACATATGGCTTGTTTTTCTGGTAACCTTGAGACAGTGAAAATCATTGCTACAGCTAAGGAAGTTGATATTGACGCTAAGGAAATCCGAGGTTATACTCCGCTTCATTATGCGGCATACTATGGTTATCCGCTAATTGTTGATTACCTTCTCTCAAAAAAAGCAGAGATAAACGCTACAGCAAAGGACGGAAAAACTCCGCTTGATCTTGCAAAAGTATCAAAGAAAAATGATGTTGTGAAATTGCTGAAAGAAAAAGGTGCGAAATAGTATTGTTGAAATAAAAAGTATTTTGTAAAAACAAAAAAGGCAGTAGACTAAAAAGTCACTGCCTTTTTTTATATGTTGTTTAAGAATAATCTGGCAGTCTCAGCTACGCACAAAATTATTTTAAAAGGAAAATCATCAATATCATTTAGGTGATTTATATACTTTTCCGGAAAGTTTCCATGAATTTATATCGTTGGCATCTCCAGAAATTTCATATTCGTAAAGGTTATTAAGATACCTTAATCCTTTTCTAGTTGATCCTTTTTTATAACTAAAATAGTAAAACTTTCTTACAGTTTTTTCTTTTTTAATAGGATCGAATATACTGTTGTTTAATTCGGTGTTGATATTTTCAGTTTTAAGAATTGTCGGTGCAATGTCACTAAGTGATACAGGTTTATTGTTTATCGAAAATTTATTATTGCTGCCGGCAGGTTTAATAAGCAGA
>CAYLTM010000198.1:3803-5248 GCA_964386495.1 uncultured Leptospirales bacterium | reverse complement strand
CCATTATCTAATTTCATGCTAAGCTTATAATTTCCACCGCCATGATCACCAGCAATAATTATTAATGAATTGTCGAAGGCACCTATGGACTTCAATTTTTCAGTAAACAAGTTTATTATTTTTAATGAAGCAATAGCCTGATTCTTGAAATTTTCCCTAGAAATATTCCCTTCAATAAAATTGAAATCTTTATCAGTATATATCGGTGCGTGAGGACCTTGCAAGTGGTAAAATTTAAATTCCTTTTTATCAGAATCCATAATAGCTGAACCTTTCATTTGGTCAATAAATCGAATGTCATGGTAATTGTATAATTGCTTATCATATTCAAGATCGGATATCTTCTGGTAACGATATTGAAAAAATTCCAATTTAGTAAATGTATAACAATGTTTTAAGAACCATTTTTGATCGTTATAGATTATTATTTTCACAAAGTGGGGTAAATGTCTGAATAGTGAAAGATCAATTAAATATAAACTGTTTTCAATAAGATGGTCAACAGATGTATGTCGCTCAACCGCATTTGAAAAAATCTGCGGATCTGTAAAGAATATTTTTTCGGCACCCTTGAAAGCACCAGACTCATGCGGATACGCTTCGGTGTTATATCCGGCGTTTTTCAGCATTTTAGAAACAGATGTTTCTGAGTTGTATGCCTTTTTAAGAAAATCACTATATGGCTCATTATTGTAATACATTTTAGAAGTTAGAATATTTGGAACTGCCAGACAGGTGTACGCATAAGATGCGGTAGTATTCGAATAATATGTAAATCCGTTTAACGAATTTTTCATTTCAGGATTTTCATTAATAATATCACTGAAAATATCCGACTGAAATTTATCGAGAATGATAATGATTACATTATTTATTTTTGAAAATTTAAACGCTCTTTCAGGAGAGAGCATAAATCTTTTCGAGGAATTATCATTATTATTGAAATTATAAGTGATAATTGTCTGCAGCGTTATTAGCGATTGTACAATAATAATCAGCATAATAATCATAGAATATTTTCTTGTGATTACACGCCTATACTTAACAAACAAACCAATAATAATCAGCCAAACCAAAGAATCTATAATACCTTTCATATAATGAGATGTCCAATCAATAGACACGCCTTCGAAATGACCATAATTCCAGATAATAATACTTCCCTGAATCCAAAGTAAAAGACATATTGCGGTTATTACTATTTCAGCGAATGGGAAAATTTTATTTATCATATAAATAATAATAAACATTATCAGTAAAAATAAAACACATAATCCCAAAATATATGGTAAAATACTAAATGATGTAAAAATAAATTCATTCGAATTCATCAGCAAAATATTTATTGGACCTGCAAAAAATAATAATAAGGCAATTCCAGCTGTCTGAATAAGACTATTTTTTAATTTCAGGATCATGCTCATTTCCTGTTTTTTAGCAAATAC
>CAYLTM010000198.1:0-3793 GCA_964386495.1 uncultured Leptospirales bacterium | reverse complement strand
TTGCTCATTATCTTGAAAAAAATGCTTCTTATTTAAAATCACCCCTTTTATTTGTTTTTTTTCAACTATAATGAAATGCTCATTAAATTCTTTTTCAAACCCTTCCAGATTATAATCCGGAAAAATATCTTCCCTAGTTGCGAGCAATCTTTCTACCTGTGAGTCAGTTTTTGGAACGAACTCAATAATAAGATTATGGCAGATTGCCGCGAAAAAATCTGAAATTTTCGATAAAGGAAGATTGTTGGATATTGCAAGATGATGTATTAATGCAAGTGCCATAATAGTATCAGGTGTATTACGTTCTTTAAAAGAGAGCCGTTCGTCATTATTCCATCCGATGGAAGGTGATGGATTTGTAACATCCAACAATAACGGAAGCAATTTTTCCTTTGCTTTTTTTACTTTTAAGTAGTTTTCATTAACAGCGACAGGATCAATATCAAAGGATATTACATCGGCACCCATCGAGTCAGCCAGACGGCTGAATTCACCCGAATTTGCTCCAATATCCCAGACAAATTTTGAACTGCACTTTGTTAAATATTCCGAAACCATAGTCTTTTTTGTTTCAAACGCCGTGTCCGAATAATTGGTATTATTATAATAATCGCCCCATTCGGTGTCGGTGTATTTCCAGTTCAATTTTTTTATTATTGATATGAGATTATCAATAAGTGCAGCTAAGCTAGTTCTGCTCATTCTGATTTTTTTCGATTCAACAGTTTTAGATGAATATTTTTTTTGATACTTTGAATGGATATGAATATGCATTAAAAGCGGCATTTTCAATTTTGTTTTCGACGGCAGAAGTTTTGATGTCAAATCCAGAGGTATTCCATCAATATAGTTTTTCATGAGACCGGTAAGGCGAATATCCGTATAAGCGGATAAAGATAATGGTGCGAGAAAATGCTGACAAAACTGTTTATAAGCTATCCAGGGAGAGCCTTCATTGTATTTTTCGAAGGACAATGTATCTATCAATACTGGTCTTCCTTTATAAAACTGTGCATTATAAGCACTGGCATCTTTCAATGTCATATTGTACTTTAAGGCTAACTTCTGCAGATATAAAGTTAAAAGCGCACAATCTTTATACTGCTGAAATGACCATTCATATGGATAAGATACGTATGGAAGAATCTCTGGACGTATGATTTTATAACAGTTGTACTTTTCAGCTAACTCTGGTGATTCCTCAATATGCGGAATAATTAGATTTCTTTTTATTAAATCGTCATATAGACCGCATGATCTAAAATACTCATAGTTTTCCTGATACGATTTATTAATTTTCCTGTATAAAACGCCATCTTCGAAAAATAAGGATCCGCTTGGATCTCTAAAAGAACTTTTAACAATTTCCATTATAATACCTATATTTCGTCTATGTCGTCAGTTTTTTCTTTATTCACAAAACCAAGAAGCTTTCGCCAGTAGTTTTTGAAAATCGCTCCGCCGGTTACTATCAGAGCAATTACCACGCTAATTATCGCACTTCCAGTACCCGGATCCAAATAAGCATAAACTGGCATGCTTAATGAGATTATTATCGCAGTTATGAAGATTGTTTTTTTCGAATAAGTATTTTTTGACATCAAATTTACCTTTAAAATAATATTTTTAGGAAGTTTAGATATTATGAAATAATTGTCAAGAATATATTTCCTAATACACGACCGTGAATTTTTCACTTGTTCCCGAATAATTTTGCAAAAAACCGATAACATGAAAATAAAAGGTGTCAGAGCAACAATTTTTAGATACAGGATTAACAATATGGTGGATATAAAATTATTGACAAAATAAACAAATATTGAAAATGACATTATAAACAGGTATAATTTTTAAATGATAACAAACAAAATAAATATAAGATTTAAAAGCATGAAATTTTGGTGCATTATTATTTTATTGCCGATATTTTCCTGCTCAATCATGCTTGGCTGTACAGATATTTTTGCAGAAACTGCCGGATTTCCAACCGAACGGAGAAATCTAGCTATATATAATGTTAAACTTCAGCTAAAATGGATTCATCAATACCAATTTGCCGGTTATTATGCTGCGTTGAGTAAGGGGTATTATTCTGAAGAGGGTTTAAATGTTACTATTATAGAAGGAAGTCCTGAAATCAATCCAGTAGAGGAAGTTGTTAATGGCAATGCTGAATTTGGTATAGGGAATTCGGAATTGATTGTTTATAGATCCAGAGGTAAAAAAATCAAGCTCCTGTCCGCGGTATTTCAGCATTCGCCTGAAGTTTTAATTACCCTGAAATCTTCAAAGATAATTAATCCGCATCAACTGAAAGGTAAAAAGGTGATGGTTGAAAAGGATATAAATGGTACCATCATAAAATCTGTTATACAATCTGAAGGTATTGATTTGAGTTCTGTAACTTTCATAGATCATACTTTTGATATAAACGACCTCATAGATAAAAAAGTTGATGCTATCCATTCCTACATTACAAATGAACCTTTTCAATTTGCTAGTAAGGGTATAGAAGTTAATATATTTCAGCCTGCCGCTTATGGTATGGATTTTTATGGTGATTGTATATTTGCTGATGAGGCATTTGTTGAGAATAATCATTTTATTGCGGATTCTTTTATCAGAGCCTCCGCTAAAGGCTGGACCTACGCGTTGAATAATAAAGATGAAATGATTGATTTGATTCAAAAATCTTATAACCCTTCGAAGACGAGAGACGGTTTAGAGTTTGAATATAATCATATCAGAAATCTTATATATCCTGATATAATTGAGATTGGTCATATTAACGTAAATCGCCTGGAAAAAATTCAGGATGCGTACGAGAATTTAGGTTATATAGTAGAACGGGTTAATATTAGTGATTTTGTTTATAGGCAGTACGAAAAAAATTCTAATAGTAATTTGCTGAATTACCTAATAATATCTGGTTCAACAGTACTGCTTTTCGGATTTATCGTGATTATGCTTTATTTGTACAACAGAAAGCTTAAACATGAAGTTATCTGCCGAAAGACAGCGGAAGATAAAGCTGAGAATGCCCTTCGAACTAGAAGTGATTTTCTAGCGGCTATGAGTCACGAGATACGTACTCCATTGAATGCTATAATTGGAATGACCGACCTGTTTTTTTTGACTGACAATGAAAGTGAAAAATTTGATTATCTTATTACCGTTAAAGAATCATCCAAACATCTTCTTGAAATTGTCAACGACATCCTGGATTTTTCAAAGCTTGAAGCGAGAAAAATTGAACTTGGAAGAAATAATTTTAACCTGAAAAAATTAATTGATGGTACAGTTGAAATTTTTGAGTTTAAGCTTAAAGAAAAGAAACTTACTTTTATTAAGGACTATGACAACGAAATTTCCGAATGGGTAATCGGTGATTCCATGAGGCTCAAACAGGTTTTAATAAATTTGATTAGCAATGCCGTTAAATTTACTGAGTCCGGGGATATCGCTCTTTCAGTGCATAAAAAAATTATAAATGATGACATGTTTGATTTTCAATTTCAAATACGCGATACTGGAATTGGAATACCATCTGATAAAATAGAAGAGGTGTTCAATCAGTTTTTTCAAGTACACGCTAATATCACAAGAAAGTACGGAGGTACAGGTCTTGGTCTTTCCATTGTTAATACTTTGATAAAACTTATGGGCGGTGATATAAAAGTTGAAAGTGAGGAAGGTAAAGGATCAATATTTAGATTTAATATTCCTCTGCAAAAAGGATCGAAAAAAGAAAAGAAGAATAAAGAAGATAATTTGCTTGCAGCTTCAACGCATT
>CAYLTM010000197.1:5636-6949 GCA_964386495.1 uncultured Leptospirales bacterium | reverse complement strand
GGAATGGCCGCAAATAAAAATATCAGAACCGGATATTTTTATTGAATAAGATTCAGATTTTTTTGTCGGATCAATTACCGGCAAGGATGTCCATGCTCCATTTTTCCAGTAACCTGCTTGATTTTGACGGTGACCGCAGGCATAAACATCTGTACCTAATGTTTTTATAGAATAAATAATTGAATCAGCAGTTGATTCCAAATCAATCCTTGATCCGTTCTTCCAATAAACAGCTACTGTTGTGTCGGAAGTATTTATGTTATATCCGCCTGCATAAACATCTGTCCCTGATACAGCTATTGAATTAGCACATGATTCTTTAGCAGGGTCGATTGGAGGAAGAGCTGTCCAATTACCGTTTTTCCAATAGCCGGCTTTTTTTACCGTATCAGTTATATAACCGCATACATAAATATTTAAAAATCTGTAAACCACGGCTGTTTGTGGTGATTTAGTTAATATGTAGCCGGCAGGACTACTAACTGAAACCGAGACTGTTTCTCCATTGCCGATGGTAATGTTTGATAATGAAATATTTCTTGTTGTCCCTATTCCGGATAGAGAACCTTTTTCAGCGCCGGTTATGGAAATATTGTCCGCTGTTAAGGTTGCAGGATCTGCGCTGAATGACAAAGTCAAGCCGGTGGTATTTACCATACTTGATTCTCCACCGGTTTGAACCGCGCTCAAAAATTCTATACCTGTGATGGTTTTGATCTCCTTCGGTTCATAAAGCGCTTTATTGCCGGCAATATCACGTAATATTACCGTAAAATAATATTTAGTATTATCATCTAAGTTCGTCACGGCAGTTTCCGTAACATATCCACGCCAGTCGATTATACTGCAATTGACAGCGCTGTCAATTGTATTTATTTCATTTATGTCTTTCGAAAAAACAAGTTTATACTGCAAATCACTTTCAGCTGTGACATCATCCTTACCGGCACCCCATGAGACAATTGCAGAGTTGTTTTTTACATCCTTGAAAACAATCTCTGTTCCAGTAACCGGCGCTGTTGTATCGCTTTCTCCGACAATAAAATTGCTGTCAGCTGTGCAAAAAGGCTGTAAAATTGCTATTACAGTAATGAAAATGAAGTGTAATAAAATATTTCTGTTCATTGTTCACTCCATACAAAAATATTTGCCTTAGAAATAAATTAAAGAATTAATCTTGCATATCTCAGGGTTCAATCGCGATATCTAAGGCTAACTGTTCATCAAAAGCTACCACTGAGTATCCTTCTGGTATAGAAAAGGGTTTCCAAGTGCCGTTTTTCCAATAACCTTCTTCAACTTTTACTTCATTC
>CAYLTM010000197.1:1059-5626 GCA_964386495.1 uncultured Leptospirales bacterium | reverse complement strand
TCTACCGCAAGTGTAAATATCTGAACCAGAAATCTTTATTGAGCTTGCTAACGAATGATTTCCTGTATTATAAGCTTTCCATTCACCGTTTTTCCAGTAACCTGCTGTGCTTATTAAAGGGCCAGCGAAGTACAAATGAAATCCGCATATATAAATATCTGAACCTGTTATCAGTATTGAGAATGTGGTTGACCTATTTGAACTTATTGGATAATATAATGCATTCCATGTTCCATTTTTCCAGTACCCAGGAACGTTGTTGCCCCCGCTATTCCGACTATATCCGCAAACATATACATCTGAACCTGATACTGCAATTGAACCAGCCTGTGAATTTTGCCCTGGATCAATAGAAGATAGCGATATCAATACCCCGTTTTTCCAGTAGACTGCCACATCTTTATCAGTGCTGTTTATACTATAGCCGCATAGGTAAACATCCGAACCTGATATCAGTATTGAAATAGCATACGAATGTTTAGATGAATCAATAGATGGTAGAGCTGTCCATGCATTATTTTTCCAGTACCCTGCTTCATAAACTGTTCCATTGTGGCGATAACCGCATGCGTAAACATCTTTTTCTGATATAATTATAGAATAAATTTCTGAGATATTTATTGTTTCTAAATCTACCCTTGATCCGTTTTTCCAGTAAACCGCAACTTTAGTGTAATCAGCAAGATAGTTGGATCCGCCAATATAAACATCTGAACCTGAAAGTGCAATTGATGCAGCCCTTGAATTCGTTGTCGGATCAATTGAAGGCAGTAAAAAACATGTTCCATTTTTCCAGTATACGGCTTTGGAAGAAGATAAAGAATCCGAAATAATGCCGCAGAGATAAACATTTAACAATCTGTAAACTACCGCAGTTTGCTGTGATTTGTTTATTGTACAGTCTTTGGGGCTGCTCACTGAAACTGAAATTGTCTCTCCATTCCCAACAGAAATGTTTGATATTGCAAGACTTCTGGTTGTTCCTGTTCCGGATAGAGAACCTTTTTCTGCACCGGTTATGGTAATATTGCCCGCTGTCAATGACACGGGATCAGCACTGTATGTCAAAGTCAAACCAGTGGAATTAGCGCTGCCGGAGATCCCCCCGGTCTGAACCGCGCTGATAAAATCAATGCTGGTATCGACTGCTTTTGTTTCATAGAGAGATTTATTGTCGGAATCATCACGGACAATTACAGCGAAATAATATTTAGCACCTGATGTTAAATTAGAAGCCGAGGTTTCTGTTTTATTTTCGGTCCAGTCCATAATTACATTAGGGCTGCTCTGCGCTTTTTCAACAGTATTAATTTCATTTACATCAAACGAATATATAAGCTTGTATTGTAAATTTTCCTCTGCGGTTTGATCATCTTTTCCGGCACCCCACGCCACATTAACAGAGTTGGCTTTTATATCCTTGAATATAATCTCTGATCCTATTACCGGTGCTGTCATGTCGCTTTTTACTGTTGAAAAACTGCTTTCAGGTGCGCAAAACGTTTGTAATACGATAACAGCAAGAAATAAAACACAGATTATGCAAGATTTTCTAAGCATAACAACTCTTTTTGTAGAATATATTTATTTGCATATTAATATATGCAAGAATTATTTCAAATATAACATATTAAAAAAAATTGTCAAGAAAAATAATCAAAAAGTTCAATATTTTAATGAAATTGCTCATAAAGTAGTGGCGATTCATTAAATTCAACAGTCATATGTAAATACACTCCAATCCCGCGCGTTTCGATACATTTTTCGAGAGTCATTTGATTACTTTAATAATCTTATTCCGAAAAACACTCAACGAGCGGGACTTCTCATCAAAATTTCTTACAAAAGCCCGGCGCTTAGGAGAAGTCCGGTTGCTGAGTGTTTTTGACAAAATGGCTACGTATCATAAAGAATGATCATTGTCAAAAATGTATCGAAGCACCGGATTTAATATTATAGATATTATTATGGAACTGTTTTCCCACCAAAAAATGAGCAATTACATTTTGGTAAAGCATCTCAATTCTAACAGTGTAAATGTTTTTTATAAAAGGCTGACTCCTTCGGAATCAGCCTTTTTGGAAATGTTATAAACATTTTACTATTAACGAATTACTCAGGGAACCAGCAGTAAATTCCCGCTATGCCCAGATTCGAGTAAGAAGTATCGCCTCCCCCTGTTCCCGAAGCGTTTTTAATCATTAATGTCGGCGGAATACCGCTTGGTTTATCATTATATACTATCCAGTAAAGGGTTAATTGGGTTTTTGATCATTTTCTATCCCTTGAAAAGGAGAAGTGCCCAATTAGTAATATATCATTGTCAGCAGGATTTGTCGACCGCGCCAATGGGGTCGGTCAAATTTTTCAGCACAATTGGGTTTTTTTTGAATTTTATAAGATTTCTAGACTATGGCAGTATTTCATAAAGGATAATAATTTTAAAATTCGTATTTATTAATCTGTAAATACTAAAATTACTTGACAATACCAAGGATAATTGGTATTCATTTTAATGAAAAAGAAAACAGGAAATAATATATGCCCTTAAGTGGAAAAGAAATGCTAAAACTTTTTATAAAAAAAGGATGGGTTATTTTACGACAAAAAGGAAGCCATGTTTTTATCGAAAAAGGAAGTGATCATGAAACAATACCATTGCACAAAGAACTTGATAAAGGGATTGAAAAATATCTGTTAAAACGGTTAAATAAAGGGGAGTAAAATGTATTACCATTTTAAAATTCATAATGGAAAAGACGGTATGTGGGCGGAATGTCTTGAACTTAAAGGATGTATTACTCAATCCGAAGACGGAACAATCGAAAATCTACGGAAAAACATGGATCAAGTCTTGGATTTATACCTTGATGAACCAAGGGAAAATGTTGTTTTTTCTTTGCCGGATGAAAATTTGAAAGGAAAAAATATTGAAAAAGTGAAAGTGCGGCCCGAACTCGCGTTTGCGATGTATCTTAAACATGAACGTAAAAAACATAATTTTTCACAGAATGAAATGGCAAAAAAGCTGGGATTTAAAAGTATTTGGAGTTATCAGAGGTTGGAAACAGCTAAGAGTAAAAATCCTGAATTAAAGACATTGAGCAAGATAAAACAGTTGTTTCCAGATTTTGATATGAATTATGTTTTTTAACATCAAACTTACTCTTGTTGAAAAATAGTTTTTTAACATCAAGGTCGGCGGACTACCGAAGAACGCATCCTTTACCCTACCGTATTTCAATGTAGGAACTGACCCGGAACCTTTTCCGTCGGTCCAGCCGCCGTCCGCAGTATGAGCGGAAAGCGCAAGTTTGTTATACCGGATTTCAACAGCAGCTGGGTCACCGTTCAACACATCAGTACCTACTCTATGTATACGAATCTGAAAACGATCCCTGTTTGCGATATTATTCGGATACTCATATGAATCATAAAAAGTCACCGTCACGCACGGATCGCTGGCAGTCGTGTCCAAATCAACAAAAACATATCCACCGTTGGTTGAACACATCAGATCGGTATAAAATCCGGCAACCATTGCATACGGAGTAACTGGTAATCCCACTGCGGTATATCCGCCGTAGCTTTGTCCGAATGTCACATAACCGTTGATACCGATAAAAAATTTATCTGTTGAACTATATTTCGTACCGCAGTAATTGATTCCGTTCGGAAATACTGTTGAGATGTTCACCTGAACAGCCCCGTCATCAACGCCGGTTTCGAATTTTGAAAGGTCGAGAATATTTCCAATTATCTGCATTAAAGTTTTTGCGTTAGTGTCAATAATTTCAAGAAAGTGTGAAGACTCTTTATCAGTTGTTTTCATCTTCATTAGTTCGCAGAATCCAAGAATAGCGTTCATTGGCGTTCGAATTTCATGGCTCATATTCGCGAAAAAAACAGATTTCGCCCGACTCCCTTCCTGAGCAAGATCCCTCGCGAAAGATAGCTCTTTATTTAATTCAGTAAGATTTTTTTTCTTTCGCTTAAGGGTTCGGTTTTTCCTCTCAAGAACCATGTTTACTTGAATCAAATCATTTTCATCAGTTTCAATCTGCATGAGCAGCAATCCGAGAACGAACATTATCAATGCTATAAGTAGCATCAAATTGACAATTACCTGAGGAAAATGAGATGAGAGCAGAAAAGTATAAATCTGCGGCATCATTATTTCACTAACAATTCTAATAATGAACGCAGAAAAAGCAACAAACATGGAAACCATTACAAGCCTCAGACCTTTACTATTGTTTGTGTTTACCGATGCGATTATGCTAATCAAAATGATTGGATGCTGGATCGAAAAAATAAGACTTCCAAGGAATGTTCTGACAGGCCGAGAAAAATGAGGTTGAATGAGTATTGCGATAAATACCACCGGTAGGATGGAAAACCATAGATTAACCTTATTTTTTATAAATCGGCAAACCACTGAATATGTCAAAGAAAATGCCGCAGCCATAAGAGTTGAACCAACTGTCATAGAAATAAAATCAGGAATTTTACCCCGCAAGGCAAAAAGAACATTAGCACAAAAATGAATAAACAACAAAAGACTGAA
>CAYLTM010000197.1:0-1049 GCA_964386495.1 uncultured Leptospirales bacterium | reverse complement strand
AATTATATGCGGTTTTTTTATTTTTGTAAAACGAATATAAAATTATACAGGACATAAGAATGGTTAATAATCCCATCGTAAAAAATAATGTTCTTATATCAATGAGATTCATTTAATACTCCGCTTAATTATTTTTCTGTACTCACGCGGTTGCATCCCTGTTATTTCCTTAAAGGCCTGGTTAAAAACAGATTTTGATTTAAATCCGGCCATCAACAATATCTCTAAAAGTGATTTATCAAAATTCACAGACTCCATCATGAGATTTTTAGCTTCATTAACACGCAAAGTATTAATAAGAGTATAATAGCTTGTTTTTAATTTCTCATTAATTACCTGGGAAATATGATGCTGCGGAATGGACAGATCTTGTGATATTTGCTTTATTGTAAGATTATCTTTTGTATAAACTTTTTCTTTTTTCAAATATTTCATAATTTGATCAGCATATTCATCAGATTAAGTTTCAGAAAGAGATGATTTTTTATATTTATCCGTTCCTTTTAAATCTTCGATTATTTCAAAAATATCATAAGGTATTGATTTTTCTATAATGAAAATAAACCTATCTATAGCTTTGCTGAATCGGTCAAAGCTTATTGGCTTGACCAGATAATCAACAGCACCAAGTTCAAATGCTTTAACCGCATAATGATCAAACGCGGTAGTAAATATTACAAAGGGAATGTCAACAAGCCTTTCAAGAAAATCGATTCCTGTCATATCGGGCAGATTGATATCCAGAAGGATTAAATCAAACGGCTGCTCGGTTTCTAATACCAGATTAACCGCATCCTCTCCTGTAAACACACAACCCGAAAGAATGAGATCATTCCTCATTGAAACCCATGATCACATAAGTTCGGAAGAGTATTTATCATCCTCGACAATTAGTACCCTGTAAATTTTTTTGAGTCTGTCCGGAATGTTGGTAAAAGTAAACAATTTAAATAAAAATAATATAAAAGTAGCAAGAATCTCATAATGAACTTCGTATAGTTTTTACCACAAAAAAATACCAAGGAACCAAAATGAGATTCGAACTACTC
>CAYLTM010000196.1:4740-6981 GCA_964386495.1 uncultured Leptospirales bacterium | reverse complement strand
AGAATAATCATGGTGAGGGTTACAAATCGTTGTTGTCCGTCGATGATCTCATACAAATGCTTTTCTTTTTGTTGAAGCACTACATAGCCCATGTAGTGACTGCCTTCTTCTTTTAGTTCAACAATATCATTCCAAAGGTCTTCCCACTGTTCCTGTTCCCAAGAATAATCTCTTTGAAAACGAGGAACGGTATATTTAGCACTATTGCCCATTAACTCGGCAAAGGTTTGATTACTTGGTTCTATTAATACTGGATTATTCATATTTTACTCCGTTACCTTTATTTTACCCGTTACCACCTCGCTGATGAGTGCGGTGCGATATTCAATTGTTTCCATTATAAAATTTATCCTTACCCCAATTTTTAGGATTATTGATAATGTATTCTGATATTTTTGTGTATTCTGTATTATCTCTAATAATGTGATCATGAAACCTGGTTTGCCACCCATTATTTAAACCCAATCGGTTTGCGTGTTTGGTAACGGCGGATTTATATGAACCAACAATTGATGAAATGGTATTTGAACCAATATTTTGGAAACGATTTTGTCCGATATTCGGCGGTTGATTAACCGGTTGTCGTCGTAGAGACAGGGCATGCCCTGTCTCTACGACGACGGTACCGTTATCGTTACCGTTATCAATGGAATAATTATTACGATTTTCAATATCCGGTTTATTCAAAATCAATATCCCGTGAATATGATTTGGCATTACCACAAATTCGCCCAATTCAACAAATGGTGAATGATTCGGGATTTCATGCCAAAAAATATCGGCAATTATTCCCAAATTGGATAATAATATTTTCTCATTTACAATTTCACCGAATAAATGTTCGCGGTTCTTGGTACAGATTGTAATAAAATACGCGCCGTTCCAACCATAATCCCACCATTGGGCACGGGCAGATGGAATGCGGTATTTGTTTTTATATTTGTCCATACCTATTCGCCCACCTTTATTTTCCCTGTTACCACCTCGCTTATCAGTGCGGTGCGATATTCGGTTAAGAGGTCGATTAGTTTTTCTGTTCTGGATATTTTGGTATCGATACGGGTGCATTCAGCATCTAAAAAATTTGCTATTGCTAACTGTTCTTTTGGCAATGGGATTGGAACATAATTATTTACAAAAACAGATACTTTCAAATTATCAATGGTATTTGATTTATTAATTGAATAAAGTGATTTTTTAAAAAAATCTGATTGAATCAAATAGTAAATATACATAGGTGTATTATCTGTATAGAATCTAAAACCAATAACATTCTGAGCAATAAAATAATATGGTTTAGCTGGCACAATACAGCACTTGCCAGCTGTTGCACCAACTGTAGCAATTAGAATATCGCCTTCATGCAATTCTTCTCTTATGTAATTTTCCAAAACATTTGGTAAAACAAATTTTTCAAACGATTCAACTGGAAACTTTGAATTTTCTGATATTTGCTTTACTTCAAGCATTGGGATGCCTTCTAAGCCATACACAGGTGTTCTTCCTCTATTATCAATTCTTCTTTCGATTATTGATTTTAAAGGTTTCACCTCCCAATGCTCCGGAATTTCCCCCAGCCATTCAATGCCGGAATCTTTCATTTTCACGTCAGTTGAGGCAGGGCTCGTTGAGACAGGGCATGCCCTGTCTTTACCGGTAACGGCTTGGTTGATGATGGCGGTTTTTTCTTCATCGAAGAGTTCGAGCAGGCGTTTTTTGTCGGCTATCAGTTCGTCTATCTCGGCGGTTTTACGGTCGAGGTAGTTGGCGATGGCGGTTTGTTCAGAAAGATTATTCGGAATAACAATTTGGATATTTCCTAAAATGCCCCTACTAACACGTTGCATAGTCGCACCCCTACCTTCAAGGAGTGTGTACTCGTAATATTTCTGATTTGAAAAAAAATGAACTAAAAATCTTTTGGAATATTTGTTATTTGGTCTAAGTATTACATTATCAACAGATGTTACAATGCGTTTACCTAAATAAGGAATGATACAAGCCCTTCCAATTGGCGGGTTTAACCTAGAGATTACCAAATCATCCGCAAAGACTTCCGAACAATTCAATTTATGAAAAGTTTCTTCCGTTATAAAACCACTTCCTTGTTCTTTGTACTTACCCTCACCAATATTGCCAGTGGTTATATATTTTATATTGGTATCATCAAATACTATTTCCTTGCTTTCAATCCAGTCACCGTCTAAAAAAAGTGTCTCTTCTCCAAAAGCAAGCTGCTTA
>CAYLTM010000196.1:954-4730 GCA_964386495.1 uncultured Leptospirales bacterium | reverse complement strand
CGCCTGATTGATTACATATAATATGAAATGCAATTAAATACGATAAAAAAATACTATCGTTTTGATTTTGTCTAAAGACAATCACATCACCACTTGCATAAGCCTCTGCATCACCTAAATAACAAACACATTTGCCTATTTCTTCAGGCGTTTCGCCGGAAGCAGCAAAAATCAAGTCACCTTTTTCTATTGAAAAAGAATTTTTTGCAATTTCAATTGGAATACGTCTTACAAATTCATGGGTTTTTAAATTGTATTTAGTATATATGTCTCCATAGAGAATCACAGATAAACCATCAATTGATAAATCAGCTTTCGAAACACCTCTACCTTTATAAAAATTTCCATTGAATGCTAATCGACAATTATTCCAAGAACTAGGAATCTCACCAATCCATTCAATACCACTGTCTTTATATGCTTCGTATTTTTTCATTCTTTCACCTGCATGTTCATCTTGGAAATTTCAATAGCACGATGCATTTTATCTATAAACCATTGCTTGTCGGGTAATTCAGTAAGGTATTGTGCGACCCGAATATTCTCTTCCCCAAGCATTAAAAGTTCTATATGTTCGGTATTGCCTTCGCTACATAAGAGCAAGCCAATGGGATCTTTTTCATGAGCTTGTTTATCATATTTTTGTAAATAACGAAGATATAGTTCCATTTGAGCTTTATGCTCTGGCTTGAATTTTCCAATTTTTAAATCGATTGCAACTAAGCGGTTTAATTTTCGATGATAAAAGAGCAAGTCCAAGTGATAATCTATGGAATCAATAGAAATTCTCTTTTGTCTCTCCAAAAAAGCAAAACCATTACCAAGTTCCATAATGAATTTTTCTAACTGACTGATAATAGCGTTTTCCAAATGCTTTTCATTGTGAAGATATGGTAAATTTAAGAAATCAAGTATGTAACTGTTTTTAAATACCAAATCAGGGGAAAGTGAGTGTTTTCCTTCTGCATTGAGCAATGTCATAATCTCATTTTCACTTTTTAGAGCTACTGCCGAACGTTCAAAAGTCATTGAGTCAATTTTCTCTCTAAGCTCACGAACTCCCCAGCCATTGTTTATGCTCATGTGAGCGTAAAAAAGGACTTTAGGCTTATTATCAATAGCTGACAATTCTATAAGGTGGCTCCAGCTCAATTGTTGCGACAGCGTCACAATATTTTCTTTATCAAAAATTTCTGCAACTTTGCTCATTCTTGTTAATGCTGAATACGAAAACCCTTTGCCGTGTTTAATAGTCAATCCTTGCGACAGCGTCGCAAGAATCTTTGCGCCGTATTCTAAACGTTCTTCGGTTTTAAGCTCTGAATTAATAAAAGAGCCTACAGACCAATATAGCATCGTTGTTTCGACATTAATTGCTGCAGAAACTTTACTTCTCGCACTTTCAATTAATTGGTCAATAGCATTGAATAATACTAAACTTTTTTCCTGTATCAGCAATGACGTTTCGTTGTTACTCATGATTCCAGCACTGACTTTTCAGAATTCAAAGTCTTTTCTTCCAACGCTAATATATCAGCCTTAATCTCCGATAAAGGTCTTAACGGCTTGAACTCATAGAAATACTTGGTGAAATTAATTTCGTAGCCAATTTTAGTTTTACTGTGGTCAATCCATGCTTCGGGTAAATGTGGTTTTACTTCTGCATCAAAATATTCTTCAATAGTTTGCTGAACGAGCTTTCCTTGAGCATCCTTTTTTAGAAAAGGAATATTCTCATAGTCTCGTAAAGAAGTATCCGGTTTAGGCTGTCCTTTGGATTTTGATTGTTGCGACGCAAGGTCTTGCGTCTCAACAATCGGTTGTTCAACGGTGATTCGCCAGTATCCGAAGAATTCATTAGGCAGAATTTTACAAAACTCATTTTCTTTAAATTCTCCGTAAAGCTGGGTAATGAATCCTATGCCCTTAGTATTGCCATTCTCTGCAATTTTTTTACGTTTATTACCAAGACTTCTATCCATCTTTTGCCAAAAACGATTTTCTTTTAGAGACAGGGCATGTCCTGTCTGTACTGAAGATTTCAGAAGCTCTTCATCTTTTGCACCTGTGGCATTAATCAACTGAACTTTGCCTTTGCGTTCATCACTTTTATTATTGGTTACAATCCAAATATATGTGCTTATGCCCGTGTTGTAAAAAAGCTGATCCGGCAAAGCTATTACAGCTTCCAACCAGTCATTTTCAATAATCCATTTTCTTATGTTACTTTCGCCACTTTCAGCAGCACCAGTAAACAAAGGGGAACCATTAAATACAATTCCGATTCGTGTCCCGCTCGACTTCATTTTAGAGATCATGTGTTGTAAGAAAAGAAGTGAACCATCATTGATTCTAGGTAGCCCGGCACCAAATCGACCGCTCATACCTTTCTTTTCAGCTTCGGCCTTGATAATTTTTTCCGCCTTTTTCCAGTCCACACCAAAAGGCGGATTAGAAAGCATGTAATCAAACTTTTCTTCTTCTAAGCCGTCAACTGTAAATGTGTTACCAAATTTGATATTACTTGGGTTTTGCCCCTTGATAAGCATATCAGATTTACAGATAGCATAAGATTCAGGATTTATTTCCTGCCCGAAAACTTTTAATTCAGCTTTGGGATTAAGCTCTTTTACATACTGTTCACCAACAGACAACATTCCACCTGTGCCGCAAGCGGGGTCATACAATGTTTTAACAATACCATCTTGAGTAAGAATGTCTTTATCTTCAATGAACAATACATTTACCATCAACCGGATAACTTCTCTTGGGGTAAAGTGCTCTCCGGCGGTTTCGTTGGATTGTTCTGCAAATCTTCTTATCAAATCTTCAAATACATAACCCATTTCCATGGAGTCCATGTCTTTCAAATCTATTTCCTGAAAAGATTTTATTACACGAAACAAAATATCCGCTTGAGGACCATCCATTCGGTCTATCTGGTCATCAAAATTGAAATATTCAATAATCTCTCTGGCACTACTGGAAAAACCATTGATGAAGTTTCTGAGGTTCACAGAAACATTGTTCGGGTCTGCAATCAGCTTATCAAAGTTAAACAAACTTCTGTTATGAAAGTTGAAACCTGCAATTTTATTAAGTGCAATATCTTTGGCACTGTCTTTTAATGAATCCACTTTTGGCAGATAATCCAATACTTTTTGCTTGGTTGGCTCAAGTACACAATCCAACCGTCTGAGTACTGTCATTGGAAGGATGACTTTTCCATAATCAGATTGTTTGTAGTCACCGCGAAGTAGATCCGCCACTCGCCAAATCAGATCTGCTTTTTCTTTAAAATTTTTCATTTATCTTTAATTCCTTTTCTTAAGTTTTCTCATGCCCAACATGGACGTTGGGCATTCTTAATGGGCAAGTTTTTTTTCAATCTTTTCGCACATGTATCAAAAAATAAATCAGGTATTCCATGCACTTATTATAACAAAAAAAAGCTCCATTCAATTTCCATTAATAACGCCGACGCCATCCAGATCGAAACCGGCAGATTCTTTCTGCGGATACGGATCATAAATTTTATTGCCGGAACTATCTATAACTGAACCGTCGCCGATAATGTCGATAATTCTGATATATCTGATATTGTTTAAGTCAACAACCGAGGAATAATTATTCTGTTTTAAAAGATCTATCATGTATTTAAAAAACTCAACATGCCCACCCTGATAGCTTGTAATGGCAATTCCATTGGCATCTTCTTCAATGGCTGTTTCTACAATTTCCTGTACACTCCTGTTGTGACCAAGGTGTATAATTTC
>CAYLTM010000196.1:0-944 GCA_964386495.1 uncultured Leptospirales bacterium | reverse complement strand
ATTGTTAGCATTCTTTCAGCTAACTCAATAAAATTTTCAGAAAAGGAATTTTCAAACACAGCGAAATCAGCTCCTTTACCATTAATAACAGGATTGTTGAAAACCATCGTTATCTGTCCGCTATCGCCCAGACAAACAATATTGAATGAATTACCTTCAGCCTTACCGAGTGACTGGTCGGGTGTTTGCCATTTCAAATCGCAGTTGTTTCCTGGCTTATAGTCCTTATATGAATCAGCCCATCCGACAATCATTTTATCGTCTTTATGCACAGCACCTCTATATGCCGTAGCCGCGTCAGAAACATTCGAATCAGCGGAGTCTTCCTCGCATGAAATAAGGACTATGCTGATGAAACAAATAAATATAAAATGGATAATTCTGATAAAAAATTTATTACAAAAAATGTTTAAAATATTCAGGTTGTCGAATAATAATCGGCAGTCTGATCGGGTACAGAATGCACACATATTTTGATTATAATGATTCATCTTCCCCTCCGGCAGCCTTTTTCAAACGATTCATAATCGCTGCACCAATGCCGGTTTCGTTTACCCGTTCGGCAAAAATAATTTCGGGACGGTGGTCGTCGAGCCGATGCATTGCTGAAAAAAGATTCGCGGCGGATTCTAGCATGTCTCCTGTATGTGAAAGAATTTCTACAGATAAAAAAATATTACTTCTGTTGTTTTCACGGAAAGCTAGTAGGCAGGCTTTGTCTGCATCAGGCACATTTTGACCTTCGTCGATAAGCACGACCTTTGCGTCCGGCGCGTAATGCGATTTAAGCTGCCCGGGGACTTCAGGAGTTTCGAGGTGATTATTTTCTTCAGGGAGAAGAACCTCCTCACCGATGATCTCTTCAATCTGCGTTTTGGAAATAATACCCGGTCTTAGAATATGTACTATACCTCCGACAACAGATACAATTGTGGATTCAATCC
>CAYLTM010000195.1:6697-7026 GCA_964386495.1 uncultured Leptospirales bacterium | reverse complement strand
TTATTTTTATTGATTACTGGTTATCTGATGGAAAAAGTATAGAGACCGCGAACGATCTCTATAAAGTTGGTTGCTATGAGCGTTGAATTTCCCGCTCCGGTTCATATAATTAGACTAATTTGTTAAAAAATTATGGGAATTTTTTAACAATGATGAATGCCGGATATCGATATAATTCAGAAGTAGGACTGATTTGAATTCAAGTAAAATTAATCAGGCTGAAAAAGTTATTTTAACCACCTGAATTATAAACTTGATTTAATAAATAGCCTGTTTTAATATGTCATATGAAGATTTGAGGTTTGAGATTGTGAAAGATATAAATGGTG
>CAYLTM010000195.1:343-6606 GCA_964386495.1 uncultured Leptospirales bacterium | reverse complement strand
AACAGAGGTTATGTAAAATGGATAAATCCTTTTAATCAGAATGCGTCGTACATTTCATTTCAGAACGCGAGGGTTTTTGTTTTCTGGACAAAGGACGCGGAACCGATTGTAAAACATCTTGATGTGTTTGACGAAAGGAATCTGAATTATTATTTTCAGTACACTTTTAACGATTATGAAAATGAAAATCTCGAGCCTGCCGTTCCAGAACTTCGAGCGAATAAAGCATATCGGTGATAAAATTTATAAATATACTGACAAGCTGGTAATTAGTTTTGCAGACATCGTTGAGTACGCGAAAGTCTGCAATAATTTAAAACGCTGCGGAATCCACCCTGTATCCTTTACAGAGGAATCCATAGAATATATATGCAGAAATTTGCAGGTATTAAATAAAAATTGGGGACTGAAGATTTCCAGCTGTGGTGAAAAATTTGATCTGGAAAAATATAACATAATACATAATCGATGTATTGATGACGACTTGATGATAGATCTTTTTCCTGACGATAAAAAATTGATGGATTTTCTGGGATATGTGCCGGATATACAGCAAAACCTTTTCGGTTCTCCAGTATCAGATGAACGAAAATATATGAAAGACAAAGGGCAGAGGGAGGCATGTGGTTGTATAGTCAGCAAAGATATTGGTCACTACAATACATGCGGACATCTTTGTGTCTACTGCTATGCTAACACTTCAGCAGAGGCAGTTGGAAAAATAATTAAGCTTTATAATCCGGACAATGAATCGATAGTATAATAATAAATATTGCCATTCTAACCAATAGATTTGTTAATCAGCAATATATCTATTTTATATAATAGTTGTAAAGTCTGCAAAATCTTTAATATCTCCGTTCTTCTTCATCTGTATCATATTTGCTCTATATACAGATGCCGAATCAAACGCTGCAATATGAGGATTCCGGCAACCCTCTTTTTGAAGCTCCCGATATAAAAGTACATAGAACTCATTTACATCGGGAATATCGTTATCTATTTTACGCATATTCGGGATATTTCCGTTTTATTACAAACGGTAATGCTACAGCCGCAACACAGCTTGCTAAGAGATTTGCTGCACCCGCGACCATTCCGGTTCCTGTAAAGTATCCGATGATCATTGATACACCGAAATTACTTACGAAACTTGTGAGTGGGTTAGCGAATAGCTTTAGAACAAATCTCTTAGTACGTTTTCCCGGAAGGAGCATAAACGGAGATATTAACATAATCATTAGATAGAAAGTTACGATTATATCAACAATCGTTAATATAAATAACATCATCATAGTCATAATCTTACCTCCGTATATTTCTTTTCTTGTTTCTCTCAATTAGGACTTTATCTTCTATGTCGTTTGATAACTGAAGACTGCGACGGACACCATTTTCCGCACTTGAGAAGAAACTTTTAATTTCGGGTCCAAGTCCAATAGCAATGAATATAGCAAGTAACATAATCCCGATTCCAAAATGAGCAATACCGTATAGAATTGCAATTATAGCAATTATCATGAACAAACCTTCTTTCATAAATTCCTCCAATATTTTAATTTAAGTCATAGTCATAAAAATCTTTATCTGCCGCCGGTATATGACTGTATAATTTTACCGACATATACTATAAGATGACCAAGCGGGTACAGTATCGCACAAAACCATAGAGCTGGTGGTAATACTACCCATCCAAATGTATCTAGCATTTCCCATTGAAATGTTAACCATATACCCAGTCCAGCCATTGTGCTACTTCGTACTATAATTCTCCATATTTTCTGTGGTAGTCGCCACATACTAAGTAATCTAGTTACAAAGTATTCAATCCACAGATAGACAAATAGGATATTAAATACAACGGATAATAGCAAACAAACTAATAGACCATATAAGAACCGAATTGGTGCTAACAATCTGTCCTTACTATAATCAATTTGTAATAAGATATTTAGTCCTAATAATGGAAACAGTTTAGAGTTTTCCCACATTTCTTTTATGTTCATAGTAACTCCTTTAAAAAATGTAGAGACCGGTGGAGGATCCGATCTCTACGGTAAGATAAAAGTCGCGATGCTTATATTCATCAATAGGTTGAATAATTTTCCTAATTGCATTAGTATACTATTCATAAAGTGATTGTAACCATTAATGATAGCCTCCGCCCGCCACTGGCGGGCAGAGCGATAATAACTGTGGAAAACCATTTTCTGATTCAGGCTGTCGATTTATCTTTGACAGCCTGATCGGGTACAGGAAGTACCCGCATTTTTGATGATTTTCTTTCAAAAATCATCAAAAATGTTAGGAATTACGAATTTATTTCGGAATTCCGACATGTCGATTTTACAGGATGTATAAATCGACATCCTGATTAGTATAATATTCAGCAATTATTGCCGTTTACTATTTAGTCGTTGAAGGTGTGACAATTATGGGTTTTTTTTTGAGAGATAAATTATTTAATTTATGTAGCTTTTATATGTGAAGAATAGATTTTCCGCTGTTGTTCGAAATGACAGTGTAACAGATTTATATCCGAATTTCAAATCAAGTAAATCAACAGATTTATCATTTATCATTAACCTCAATAATAATGAAATCCCTGAAATTTTCAGTAATACAATATTTTCCCGGAGAAATAGAATCAAATTTAATATAGTTACTGAAAATAAATTCTTTTCTTTTTTCACCGTTTCCAATTAAATAAAATTTATCATATTCTGTTTTTGGAAATATTTGTAATGAAAATTTATTATTTCCGCTTGCTATTAAGCGTATTGGGATTATTCCCATTTCCAATGGTATGTCATATAAAATCGCTTGGTCATCATCGCCAAGTGCGTAGACCGAGTTTTTAACAAGGTAATCTTCTGATAACGGTTTAAGAATTGCGTCTTTTATTGTAACCAATATTTTCTTGAATGACGAATAAGTGCTATTGAATTTTTCATTTGTAGTTTGGATATTATTTTCATGTTTCCACGATGATTCATTTTCAGAAGCGGCGATGAAGTATTCCATACAAGATGAACATTCTGATAGGTGATTGAATAAAGAATCTTCGTCATCACTGTTGATATTATCTCCAAAAACAAATGTATTTATTAGATCATTTATATTATCACATGTCATTTTATTATTATCCATATTGTTAACCTTAAAAATCATATTCAATATCGGGAAATTCATTTTTTATTTTCAATCGTAATTCTTTTTTTATATTATTCCAATGCTCTGAAATGGTTCCCTGGTTTTTTTTTAAAATCACGGCTGTTTCGGTTTGAGTTTTATTTTTGACTGCGATAAGTTCGAAAATTATTCGTTTGACAGGTTTCATTTCCGAAACAGTAGTTTTTATGCATTTGTTAATTTCTTCAATGCTTATAATTTGTGAAATTTCATTTTCGGATTTAGATAGTGTAGGGTAAATTTCAGAAATTACTTCATTATTATCGTTCAGCAGCGGGGTTGTAATAATTTTATTAGCTTTATTTTTTAAATCATAGATTGTATTATATATAATTTTGAAAATATACCCTTTAATATGATTTATTTCATCGGCAGTTTTATTGCTTTCGATTATTTTCAAATAGAATGTTTGAATGACATCATCCATATAAATCTCACGATCTGTATTAAAATATTTCCAGCATAAAGATTTCACAGTATGCGTAACATACCCGTGATATTCTTTAATTATAATATCAGTTAGCATGGTATTGTTTTCAGTTCTTATTTTAATTTCATGCACGCTTTTTAACTCCAGAAAATCGAAATTATCTCTTATTGTAATAAAAAGCGTTTTTTCGTCAAATAAAATCTTGATCATTGTGCTCATAAAATAATTATTGTTCTAAACTGATCAGAAAGTTGTTGTGCCATTAATAATAGCCTCCTGACAGCCTGATTATTATAAAAGTGTTTATTAAATAGTTGGACATAATGCAGTTGAGGATTATGGGAATAAAATGGAAGAATTGTTAAAAAAATATAATGAGAAAAAAACTAAATCAGCGAAATTTAATTACTACTTTGATAATATTCGACCGGTTATAATAGAAAAAATCAAAAATGATCTTCAAATCAAAAAAAATACAAATCAGGTAAATGATTATAAATCTCTCGTAATTATTTTGGGTCACAATGTAATCCCTTCGATAATAACTTCGTTAGTAGGACTGGCAGAAAAAATCTATATTGTAACTGATAGTAATAAGTTTGGTTTATTTAAAGATAAATATTATTCCGCAGTCGTAGAATCCATTCAACCTGAAAATATAAAGCTTATTGAAGTGAGCCCTCATGCGCATGCTGATAATCTGAATATAATTAATAATCTTATTAGCGAAATTTGCTCTCAAGGTAAAGTACTTTGCGATATTACTTCTGGGAAAAAAATTCTTGCCGCTCAGCTTGCGATAGCCGCTAAGGGATTTGGTCAGGATATTTGTTATATTGATGCTAATGAGTATATAGATAATTCATCTATACCTGTACCGGGGAAAGAAACTCTATTTATTCAAAATTCGCAGGATTGCATTACTGAAATTTCTACTGAAAAATCTAAAATAATAATTAATTATGTTCCGGGAAAAAATGAAATTATATACAATATTTATGACGGTATAAATTATTATATTGAGAAAAGTGGAATAACTTCAGATACAACTGTTCAGGAAATTATGAAATTATTAAATGAATTCAATATAATACTTAATAAAAATATTATTACTGGTCGGGAATCGACAAATGAAATAGATAATCTTGCCTCTTCTTTGGATGCAGTTCTGTGCGGACAACTAAAGAAAAGATCGGTTTTAATCTGCAACAACGACACAGAATTTGTTATAGATCCTCAACTGTCAGGTATTCCATGGGAAATTATTTTTGCACGGAAGCACAATTTTAAAATTCCAATTTTCAGGAAACTTAATATCGACTTCGACACCCAGCTATCATCTTCAATAATAAATGATGGTGTGCTTTTTATTGAAGGAGCCGGTGAGAATATACCTTATTATGATGATACAATAAAAAAAATGAAAAGATATTTTTCGGAAAATAATCATAAAGTTAAAATTATAACCGCCGAATCGAAAGGGAAACTAATGCTTGAGCTTGCAGGTAAAAAGTATTTTATGATTTTCTATTATGGTCATTCGGTTTTCGGAAAGAATCTGGAAGATTCCGGCTGGTTATGTTCAAATGGAGAAATATTTTCTGCTTCCGATCTATCGATATTTTCATCGAATGCTCCTTCGATAATCGTATCAAATTCTTGTCAGTCTGCAAAAGTTCAACCGTTTTTTAAAGAATCCTTCATATATAATTCCTTTCGCAATGGAGTGAGAACTTTTATTGGAACTGGATGGCTTCTTGAGTCTGAAAGAGCTGTATTATTTATGGAATTTTACATGCACAACCTTTTGACTTTGAAAAAGTTGTCAAAGGAATCTTTCCGGAATTCTATCACTCTAATGAAAGACAAATACCCGTCAAACGACATTTTGTTTTATAATTATATCTACTATGGTGAATAATATCCGGTTTTCCTCAGTAATATCGCTCCTTTCCAGAGGCGGGAGTCTATCATTAGTGTGTGGTAACCACTTTATAGTTACCACATCTCAATTTGTACAAATCAAAACAAATGTTTCAACTCGTTGAAAATAATAAAGTTCATTCCCAGCAGAACAAAATTGTAGAAAAAATCTTCAACCGGAATTGTAATCACCCTGATGTTTAATATTTTTTCGCTGTTATAAAGCACAATTGGAATACCTGTGAACAACCCATTGAAGATTGTGAAGGGTATATAGCAGATAAACATTGTTAGCCAGAAATGCATCGAAGAAAAATAGTCGCCGAAAAATGCCGTAACTACCGCGATAAATACCGCAAAAATCAAAAACACCATTGATGTGTAGATTTTTTTCCGGTTGTAAAAAGATATTATAAGAAATGCAATTGCCGAGGCATAAAATATTACCGGACTAATGGTGAAGATTCTTTCCGGCACGAAAATCATTATACACTCATAAACAAATATGCAGCTGAACGGTGCGGTTACAAAAAAAAGGATTTCTTCGATAGGCAATGTTAATATTCTAATTTTGCTAACGAACTTTTCGTTGAAAGACCACACACCCATTCGTGTAAAAATAGAGTCCCAAATTACAAATAATATTCCAGTGATAATTATCGCGGCGAAAACTGCCGGGAAATTTTTATAGTGATTAATTTTCGGATAAAACGAAAAT
>CAYLTM010000195.1:0-333 GCA_964386495.1 uncultured Leptospirales bacterium | reverse complement strand
ATTATCAGTAGATTAAGTGTCAGGTAGTGTTTCATAAATCGCCTCTGTTGTTTTATAATATGATTGTACCTGCTCATATATTGGTGGTAATAGAAGCTCACCGTCGCCTAGGGCGGCGGAGTTGCGTTTTTACTACTAATATATGAGCAATTATTTATTAATATTTCTATTCTATTTTAATTGTCTTTACTTTTCCGAGACCTTTAATATGCTCAAAAAGTTCGCGGATGCTTTGTTCCTCAGAAATTTTACAGTGAAAATTTATATGAGTCTCCCCTTTTTTTACATTTTCCTGTATGGAAATCTGTTTAACACTCACAAAATTTTCGACAG
>CAYLTM010000194.1:0-7125 GCA_964386495.1 uncultured Leptospirales bacterium | reverse complement strand
ATTGCGATAATGAAGAGGCATTGAAATTCATTATGGAAGCGATTGATAAGGCTGGATACAAAGCCGGAATTAATGATGATTTCGCGATTGCTATGGATTGCGCGTCCTCTGAGCTTTTCGATGAAGGCGGCAAAAAAGGCTACAAATTCTGGAAATCAAATCCTGATAAACTTTTCAGTGCGGATGACATGATCCAGATCTATAAAAACTGGGTTGAGAAATATCCGATAATCTCTATCGAAGATCCGCTTGATCAGAACGACTGGGAAGGTTATGTGAAAATGACTAAGGAACTCGGCAGCAAGATTCAGATTGTTGGTGATGACTTCTTTGTTACTAACACTGAACGTCTTAGCAAGGGTATCGTGCAGGGAGCGACAAATTCAATTCTTATAAAAGTCAACCAGATTGGAACTCTAACTGAAACTTTTGAAGCGATTGAAATGGCTAAAAAAGCTAATTACACTGCGATTATTTCACATAGATCCGGTGAAACTGAAGATTCTACTATCGCTGACATAGCGGTTGCGATGAATACTGGTCAGATTAAAACTGGTTCAGCGTCTAGATCAGACCGTGTCGCGAAATATAATCAGCTTTTGAGAATCGAAGAAGAACTTGGAATGGCTGCCATTTATAATGGTCTAAAGGTTTTTTACAACCTTGGAAAATGACAAATCCAAACCAAAAATGATATTGTTAATATCTGTACTGTTCGGAATATACTGCTTTGTCTTCGGGCAAAGTGGTATGTTGGAACGGGACAGATTAAATGACAAAAAAATACTTCTTAATAAGCATATTGAGAATCTTGAAAAAGAAAATAGAAAATTAACGGAAATGCTGGTTTTGTATAAAGACAATCAGAAACTTCTTGAAGAGGCTGAAAAAAATGGTTTTGTTGTTAATGGTTCTAAAATAATTTACTTTAAGGATAATGCTGCTGTCGACACTCAATCCGATTTGGTTAGGAATGCGGGCAGTGCCCCTGAAGTCAACCTTGAACATCTTAGAATTTTATGGATCACAGTCTCAATACTCTGTATTCTATTATTTCTTGTTTTGAAAAACCGGAAAAATTCAGCGGAATTAGAATGAACATAATATTTACCAAGCCCAGTAAAAAAGATCTTGAAATAATATCAAAACAGCTTCAATTAAAAAATATGAATATTCAGGAAAACTCAATTATCGGTATAGCACAAAGATGCGTCTATGGCTGTCCAAAAATTGTAGTTATTAGTCCTATTTACGAGTGTAATAATTTACCATCGTTTATAGCTAATCCCATTTGGCTGAGTTGCCCCTATATAAATGAGAAAATACATAAAATTGAAGATAACGGTTTTATAAAAAAAATCACAGATTTTATAAATTCCGACAGGGCTCAAATTGATTCAATGTCTGATGCTCACGCGCATTTTTATTTTTTCAGAAAAAAAATATATCGTTGGGCGGCTTTCACAAATTATCCTGAGGAGATGATCCCGCTTTTCAATAAAGGTATCGGCGGTTTGTCCAGTGCGGTATATCTAAAATGCCTGCATATGCATTACGCACATTATCAGTTTTGTTCAAGTAATTTAGCAGGTCACGTAACTACGGCTTTATTAAATTTTGATACTGTATGTTCAAATGGAAAATGCAAAAATTAATATCATATCTAACATAGTGTGTGGTTCACTTACAACATACTGCAATCAACGGAACAAATGAATTCTATAGAAAAAGTGCAATCCCTTTTAATTAAAAACAATATAACTCTAAATGACAAAAACTTATTATTTAGTCTGTCCGCTGGAAAGGATTCTATTGCTTTATTTAATATCTTTCTGAAAATAAAAAATAATATCAACTTTACCATGTCAATATTTCACCTTAATCATTGTTTACGTAACGAAGAATCTGACGCGGACGAAGCATTTTTAACCGAAATGGCAAATGTACATTCTATAGAAATTCATAGATACCGTCATGATTTTGGAAAAAACCAGTCAGGTTCCTTTGAAGAGGAAGCGAGAAGTATCCGTTATGGATTAATCAACAATCTAATTGATCAGTACAACTATGATTATGCACTAACCGCTCATACTCTTTCTGATAATGTTGAAACCGTTTTAATGAGGCTGTTTACCGGCACATCGATTTATGGTGTCAGAGGCATACCGTTTATAAGAGGAAAAGTAATCAGACCGCTTCTATCATTGACAAAGAATGAGGTTTACGGTTACCTTAAAGATAATAAATTATTATGGCGAGAGGATTTATCAAATAAAGACAATTATTACACCAGAAATTATTTGCGTAATATTATTATTCCAGAAATTGAAAGACGTTTTCCTGACGCTGAAAAATCTGTTGCAAAATTCGCGGGTCACGCGGATAATATATATTCTACGTATCATAATTATCTGAGAAATAAAATTTCAAGTATAGAAGATAGTGATAGAACAATAATTAAATATGATCAAACCATTCCCATTGATGAGCTTATTGATTATATAGCCGACGTAGTCCGCAGCCGGTATAGCAGTTTTATTAATACAAAAATTCTGGATGAAATAAAAAAAAATATTCTTTCTGAAAAATTAAATTGTGAAATTTATCAAAATAATAGCGTGAAAATATCCAAAAATTCAAAAAACGGCATTACAAATATTTTGCTGGAAACTAATTCATTTAATATTGTAAATTATAGTATTACCAATAAAGACATTGCCGGTAATACAACATTGCTACTTATTAACGATACTGAAAAACCCACAACATGGAAAAATATCGGTCTAAAATGTGAAATAATCAGCATGCAGCAATTTAAAAGCTTTATTGATCCCAAAATCATATATCTGGATATTTCGGATAATCCTGAAATATTAATCCGCAGCAGAATTGACGGCGATAAAATTTTAATAAACGGGCAGCATCGAAGATTGAAAAAAGTCTACATTGACAGAAAAATAGCACTTCATAATAAAAAAAATATTCCCGTTTTTCTAATAAACAATGAGGTTTCAGCAGTTGGATTTTCATTTTTCGAATGCGGAAAAAACATGACTTCCGATAAATTTCTTGTAAAAAGCGATACCAAAAAAATACTTGCCATTTCAAAGTATTAATATACTTTGTATTATTTTACTGATGGCAAATATTATTCTATAATAATTTGTTACCGGATCCCCGGGCAAACTGTGGATGTTTATTATATGCCTTATATTTTTTATAAAAGAACAGGAGCTTTAAATGAATAAGAACATGAAGCAGGTTGCTTTAGTATTGATTATTATATTACTAGGGTTTCTGATATTTAAAAGTGATTTAACTAAAACTGCTGAACCTAAGGATATGCAGTACAGTGATTTTATTAAAAAAATTAATGAAGGCAAAATCCAGCAGGTTTATATCCGACAGGATAAAAAAATTGAAGGTAAATATCTGAAGGGCAGTGCCTCTGAAAACTTCGAAACAGTTATACCTTATGAAGATTCCGCTTTAATTCAGAAGCTGATTGATTCAAACGTTGAGATACGAGGCGAATCCCCTGATGAAAATATGTTTATTAAAACTGTGCTTAGTTTTCTGCCATGGTTATTATTTATTGGACTCTTCTGGTTTCTAATGATGAGACAGGTTCAGTCTACCGGAAATAAAGCTATGTCATTCGGTAAAAGCCGTGCCAGAATGAACCCTGATAATAAAAATAAAGTGACCTTTCTTGATGTTGCCGGTATTGATGAAGCGAAGGATGAACTCGCTGAAATAGTAGAATTTTTAAAAAGTCCCGATAAATTTACTAAAATGGGCGCTAAAATACCAAAAGGTGTTCTTTTGATGGGTCCTCCGGGAACAGGTAAAACCCTTCTAGCCCGTGCTATTGCTGGAGAAGCAGGTGTTAAGTTTTTTTCGATAAGCGGTTCAGATTTTGTTGAAATGTTTGTCGGTGTTGGAGCATCCCGTGTAAGAGATCTTTTCGAGCAGGGAAAGAAGAATTCACCCTGTATAATATTTGTCGATGAAATTGACGCGGTTGGAAGACTTAGAGGTGCCGGACTCGGCGGTGGTCATGACGAAAGAGAGCAGACTCTTAATCAGTTGCTTGTGGAAATGGATGGATTTGAAACAAACGAAGGGGTGATTATTATTGCCGCGACAAATCGGCCGGATGTTCTCGATCCCGCATTACTTCGTCCGGGTCGTTTTGACAGACAAATTGTTGTTGATGTGCCGGATATACGCGGAAGAGAAAAGATTCTTGCTGTTCATACAAAAAAGATTCCACTCGACAAAAAAGTCGATCTTAAAGTTATCGCTAGAGGAACTCCTGGTTTTACAGGAGCAGATCTTGCAAATCTCGTTAATGAAGCGGCATTAATCACTGCTAGAAGAGACTGCAAAAAAGTAAAAATGCATCATCTTGAAGAAGCGAAGGACAAAGTTCTTATGGGTCCTGAAAGAAGATCCATGATGATTTCCGATGATGAGAAAAAAGTTATAGCATATCATGAAGCGGGTCACGCTCTCATTGGTTTACTTTTAAACAAAAATGATACTGTTCATAAAATTACAATAATTCCAAGAGGAAGAGCTCTAGGTTTAACAATGAATCTTCCTAATGAAGAAAAGCATCTGCATTCAAGCGAATATTATCTTAATCAATTATCAGTATTGTTCGGCGGTCATGTCGCTGAAGCTATAATTTTTAATGATACAACAACCGGTTCATCAAATGACATTGAAAGAGCGACAAACATAGCGAGAAAAATGATCTGCGAGTGGGGAATGAGCAAAAAATTCGGACCGATGACTATGGGTAAAAGGAATACTCAGCCATTTGTAGGAAAAGAATTCTCGCACGATAGAGATTATAGTGAAAAAACCGCGGAACAGATTGACTCGGAAGTTCATGAGATATTGAATAACGCGGAAAGACGTGCGAAAGAACTCCTTGAAAGTCATAGCGAACTATTTAATAAATTCGCAATGTATCTTATAGAAAGAGAAACTCTAAATAGTGAAGAAATTCAGATTATTTTGAAAGGTGAGGAGTTACCGAAATTAGTTTTAGATGTTTCAGAAGATAAAGGTACTACGGAAACAGAAAGCAAGTAACAAATATGAATAAACCAATTATCGATGATTTGGATAAACTTCTCAGTTCTGTTGACAATGAGTTCGATTATTCGATTTCTAAAGAAACGGAAATCAGTAAAAGTACCGAGCAGGCGAGGAAATACGATAAAAATATTGGTACAGGCGAATCCGGTGTAACAAAAAACTATGCTGAAAGTATTAAAGAATTCAAAAAGAATACAGTTCTCAAGCCTTTTCATGGTGACTATTTAGAAGGACTGAAAACTCCATATGAAAATGCAATAATAATTCGTGAATATATGAATGACATTTCACTTCCAGAGCCTGTTAGTCAGGCTCTGAAAAAGTATAAATATAGTTTTTTAAAATATCTTGAAAATATAGAAAAGCTGTATGATCAGTTTTCAGCTTCATACTCTACCAATGATCTTCAAAAAAAAGCGAAACAGGATTTTGCTGTTTTTTTTCCACTAGATGATATTCAAAAAAACAGAATAGATTTTCTCGCTCTTAAAGAGTTATTCTTAAGACTAAGAGAATTAAACAGCAAGATGAAAAGAGAGTGGGAATATTTCATAAATAATTTTAAAGTAATGAGTCTTGTTAATGAAGTTACTCCATTTTTCAACAAAACAATGGACAAAGCCAATACATCTTCCGAGTTTTGTTTATCAACTGATATATTGATTCAATATATCGCCGCAGTGTTATCTATTCCAAAAACAGATCTTGATGTTCTGGAAAAGGATATTAGTAATAAAATATTCTATCATGATGATGCCAAATACGATTTTTCAAACGTTTTTAATTTTTTTGATATTGATGACGATTCGCCTATTGAAATACCAGAATTGACTATTCCCGTTAAACCCACTGTTGAAGAGAAAATTAGTGTAAAAGAAATTAAAAATAAAAATGATACAACTCCTATTACCAGGAATGCTAAATTTTCTCTACCAGGATGTAGTACATGGAATACGAGGGAACCATATCTGATTTATATACAGGAAAATATTTTAAAGAAAAATTATGATGATCTTAATATTACAATATTTTTCAGCGATGAAATTCGCAAGGAAACTATATTGCCCAGCTTAATTAAAAGAGCCTTAATCCTTTATAAGAACGGGAAAATAACAAATATAGTAGATAATTATCTAGAATTTATTTTTAAGCAAATCACACAAAAGGCTGACGAAATAAAATATAATTTTAATCTTAATGAAGATAACTGCAAAATATTTTTATATCATGTAGGACCTTTAACGATGTATAAAATACTTATGAATTATTTTACAAGTACTGGTCTTGCTTTATGTTTTAAATCATTAGATAAAGCAAAGGTATCTAGATTCACACCAAACGAATTCATCAAAGAAAAAGTTATGAGTTGGTATAATGAAAATATTCATGCCTTCGATCTCCCTTTTGACAAAATTCAGGTTTTTAATGATATTAAAACTCTCGTTAATGAAAAATATAAACATGAAACACTTACCAATGAAAAAAAAATTGAAACAGCGATTAATCACTTTTATAAGAAAACCGGAAGAATGCTCGACAAAAATGAGCTTTTTAATAAAAAAATCTATGAACTCTATCGAATTACAGATATTCCTGTATATCAAAGATTTGTTGAAAAAAATGTTTTTAAATGAATATACCAATCAGAGAGTGGTTATTGAGTATAACCATTTTATAATCAGGATAATTAGTTAAAGTTAAATTGACAGCCTTATTACGATAAAAAATGCAGAATTTTATTTTCCTTAATATCAGTAAATTTCTGGATATTTACAGAATATTCGTTAAAAAGTTTTTGATCTGTTAAAATCTCAATCGCATCCTCTCTAGCTTTTATCAGAAGATCAATATCCGCGATAATATCCGCAAACTGAAGATTATCAGAATATCCATGTTGTCGAGAACCAAGAATATCACCGGCACCTCTTAGCGAAAGATCTTTTTCAGAAATTTCAAAACCGTCATCAGTTGTAGTGAGAATGTTTATGCGATTCAATGATTCTTCCGACACAT
>CAYLTM010000193.1:0-7138 GCA_964386495.1 uncultured Leptospirales bacterium | reverse complement strand
AGAACTTGGAATCCCTACGAATATGTTTACGGTAATGTTCGCGATGGGTCGTATGCCGGGTTGGATTGCTCAATGGAAGGAGATGCATGACACGAAACCCTTTCGTATCGGCAGACCAAGGCAGATATATACAGGTCCGACAAAAAAGTTATACACTCCTATGATGGACAGATATTAGAGGAACCCGAATAGTTGGAAGATAATTTGTGTTTTGCAATTGCTGAGTTTAAAGTATCAAAGGATGATTTATATTCAGTAAATGTAATTACTGTGTTCAAAACTTATGATGAAGCTCTTGCCGGATATAATTCTGCCGGTTATGATAAAATGAACGGCGGAATCTGGCAGGAGCGTATAAGCTATGAGATTATAGAATTAAGAAATGGTATTAAGTATTATCTTAACGGAAGTAAAATTAGCACGATACTGGATTAATACTATAGATTGAATAAGAAAAAATCATTTATCCGCAAAGTAATCATTATAGCAATTAATAATATTATCAATATCTGTCTGGTTATTCAGAGTCTTAAAAAGATTGTGCCCGAAGTGGAAATTTTTAGTAAAATAAAATAAAAATTTCGAAGCACGGTTTTTCTGAATATCATATGGCATTAATTCTTTGATATTCTGTAGAATATTTAAACCTGTCTGCACGATAAATTTATCGGTGATTTCAGGCATGTATTCAGGATTCGAAATTTCACCAAAAATCCAAGGTTTCTGTATAGCGGCGCGGCCTATCATTACAGCATCAAGCGATCCTAATTTTTCATGGGCATCAGAGGCGGTAATAATATCACCATTCCCGATGACAGGAATAACAAGTGATGATTTAATATATTGTGCAGGCAACCAGTCCGCTTTTCTTTTAAAAGCAAGTTTTGCGGTGCGTCCATGAATAGTGATGAAATCAGCGCCGGAATTCATAATCATTTTGCAGAAATCCAGAAAATACTTTTCATCATAGTTTTCCCAGGCTATACGGAGTTTTACAGAAAGCTTTGTTTTGCAGCTTATCCTGCAAGCGGTGATTATTTTTTCAGAGAGTTTAATATCCGTTAAAAGTTTTGCCCCGTAACCTCGTTTAATTATATCCGGTGCCGAGCATCCCATGTTGATATCAACGGCAAAAAGATTATAGTCGTTTAAAAGCTCAACGGCACCCCGCATAATATCAGGGTCACACCCAAGAATCTGATAAGCGACAGGGTCATCATTATCAAGTTTTGTCATCATGCATTTGTTTCTGGTTCCGTTGGACACAATTGACGCGGCACTCAGCATTTCGGAGTAAGCTACAAAATTTTGGCAGAGTTTTCTAGCTTCTTTACGGAATGCCGGTGTGGTTAGCTCTGCCATTGGAGCGAGAAATAATTTGTAAGGAAGTTTATTCATAATTATTTTACTGGTTTAAATTTTTGAAGTTCAAGAGTAATATTTTTATTCAGTGCTTTAACAGAGGTTTTATAAACAGTACCATTTTTATCTACAAACGTATGAATATCATTCAATCCACCATAAGTCTGGACAATATGGTATAAATACATTTCTTTACCATTTACAGTAACGAGTTCCTTTTTTATAAATTTTTGAGTCATTGTGATTAATGAATTTTTATCTTTTGAGTAGTCATAAATTTTTACGGACGAATCTAAAGGTTCTATAAACCCGTTTTTGCGAAGCAAATGGCTTAAATAGTTTGATCCAATATAAAACTCATCATTAATGGTGATTTCCTGTTTTTCATTTCCATCAGATATAGTTACTTGTCCGCTATTGCTGAATTGTATTGTTACTTCGTTACGCTGTATTCCTTCACCCTTGATTATCGTTTTCGAAGATATTATTTTTACAGGTTTCAGGTTTGATGTCTCAATAATGACTTCTTTTAAATTTACGGCAGCACTGCCTGAACGGACTGTGATTTCATTGATTGAGTGGTATTGATTTTTTATAGTTTTGACGCTTGTTATAGCACTACCTATTTTTTCACCATCAGAATAAACGGAATATTGCCAAATTCCCATAGGTATAGTGATCGCCGCGTTTATACTTAATGTTAAAACAGAGAAAATCAAAATAATGGCAATTTTAATAATTTTCATTATATGTCGCAGGAATACTGAATAAATTTTTCAAAGTTTAATTCTGATTTTTTATTTTCGCTAATCATAAAAAATCCGTTGTCGGTAATTTCACCAATTTTATTAATTTTTACACCATTAATAAATTGTTCATTAGGGTGCAGGGGATTCTTTTTTGCCGTAAAAATCAGTTCATATTCCATGCAGCTTTTTAATGCTATTTCGTAGGGATCCAAATTTGTTTTCGCGGAAAATAATTTCAAATCATCAGAAATTGGAATATCAGTTTTATTCAGAATAAAACCTTTTTCACTGTGGAGACATAGTTTTCGAAGTTCACACGGAAGGCTGTCTGACAGTTCCGTAATCGTGCTTGGATTAAATGTGTTAATAATATCAAGCTGAATATCAACCCTCATAATTGGTTTACAGTAGTGGTTAATAAGATTATTTTCATATAACTCATATTCCGACTTTTCTTTTAACAGAATGCTTAATCCTGCAAGCGAGTTGCCGACATGACCTGTTACAAATATAGAATCGTTAACAGCAGCGTTTGTTTTGGTTATTAGTTTTTCTTTGCGGACTTCACCATAAATTGCAATATTAATAAACAGTTCGGAAGCCTTTGATACATCGCCGCCGACTATTGTTATTTCAGCTTCACGAGCTGCGATCAGCATACCTTTATGTATTTCATGAATATATTCTTCATTGTAGTAAGGGGGGATTCCGAGTGATATGAATGAAAACTTTGGTTTACCGCCGGTTACAATTATATCGGAAATATTTCGAATCATGCACTTGTAGCCGATATTTTCAGGAGATATTAAATCAGGCCGGAAATGAATTCTTTCGACATTAATTGTCGTCGCCATTAATCCGAGTTTGTCATTACCAATGTCGATTACCGCGATATCATTGCCGAGATCCTTCGCGAGATGCGGCGGTAAAGATAAACCCTGAAAATTAATGGTTTTTTTCAGACGGTCAATTAAATTCCATTCTTTCTCTATCATTATTCCTGCTTAATAAAATTACTGTACAGATATTCTACTCTTTTTCTGCATTTATCTGTGCCGATTAAAGGTATCATATCTTTGAGATCCGGACCATGTATTTCGAAAGTCAGGATTACCCTGCATGGCATAAAAAGTTTTTTTCCGCCGAGTGCGGTAATACTCTTTATGATATCGGTAAAATTAACATAAAGATCATTTTCGGAAATACCATCCTGGAATAATTTATGTGCTGTTTTTAATATTGTCTGACCTTCAGGCAAAGCTAAAACCTTCAACGCTTCTTCGCTAATTTCAGGTATATCGCTGGTATAGGTCGCAATGTATTTTTTAACATCAGATAAAAGTTCGCAGCGGGAACGCACCAGCTCAATAACTTTTTTAAACCACTCATAATCATAATCGCCGATGCTGCAGATGCCCTGCAAAAATGGTGTAAAGAGTTTTATAATATCGTCTATGTTGTATTCTCTTATGTAAATGCCATTCATCCATTTTAGTTTCTGAAAATCAAAAACTGCCGCACTTTTAGCGAGATTATTCAGATCAATTTCATCAATGATTTCCTGTAAAGGCATTACTTCCTTTTCGGACTTAGATGCCCAACCCAACATCGCTATATAGTTTACCAACGCTTCAGGAAGATAACCTTCCTGCCGGTAAAGATTTACTGAGGTGATTCCATGCCGTTTAGAAAGTTTCTTTTTGTCATTACCAAGAACCAGCGGCAGATGAGCATAAACCGGCGGTTTTATACCAAGTGCTTCAGCGATAAGAATCTGTTTTGGCGTATTTGAAAGGTGATCCTCGCCTCTGATTACGTTAGTAATCTTCATGAGTTCATCATCAATTACCACTAGATAATTATACACGGGAACACCATCCGACCGTACAATAATAAAATCGCCGCCGATATTTTCACTGGAAAATGTTACAATACCGCGAATAAGATCGTCGAATTCAACACCCTGGTTACGTGGGATTTTAAATCTTACAACGGGTTTTCTTCCCTGCCGTTCAAATTCAGTTTTTTCTTCATCGGACAAATTTAGGCATTTCTGGGGATACTGAAAAGTTTCCTTATCCGCCGATGCTTTTTCGCGCATAGCGTCGAGTTCATCTTCAGTGCAGTAGCAATGATAAGCTTTGCCTTCCGCAAGAAGTCTATTTGTATAGTTCTTGTAAATGTCGAAGCGTTCAGACTGTCTATATGGACCGTTGCCTTTATCTATATTTGGTCCTTCGTTCCATTCAACTCCGAGCCATGTCAAATCGTCCATAATCGACAATTCAGATTCTCTGGAGCTTCTTTCAAAATCGGTGTCTTCGATTCTAAGAACGAAGTCTGCTTTAAGTTTTTTCGCTATCAGGTTATTTATTATTGCCGTACGCGCGTTTCCAATATGGAGAAAGCCGGTCGGACTTGGAGCAAATCGTAATCTCATAATACCTCAATCGTAATCATATAAATTTGTTGAAGGATTCCCAGTGGTGATTTCCGAAACATCCTTCCGCAGACGGTTTGCCATTTTTTTAATCTTTGTCGTAGTCTCTTCATCGAAAAGAACCTTTCCACATCTCTGACATTTATAAGCGGGAATATTTTCAATTATCACATAGAAATTATCTTCACTTATTTTGTGACTGCTTTTACCGTCAATAAGAACTCCACCGCATTTACACTGCATTTATTTATTATCCTCTTTTTTTAACAATTCTCTTCTAAGTGCGTCAATGATCGTTATAGCCGCTCGATTTCTAATAAGGTTTCTGTCGCCGGTCACATTAATTTTATTCGAGATTATAATCCCTTTGAAATCCATCGCGTACCATACAAGTCCGACAGGCTTATCGGTTGTCCCGCCGTCCGGTCCCGCGACACCGGTAACTGATAATCCGATATCGGCATTGGTTTTATTTCTAATACCAATTGCCATTTGTTCGGCGGTTTCTTTACTTACCGCTCCGTAATTGTCGATAGTATCTTTTTCAACGCCAAGCTCAGAAATTTTTGATTCGTTGCTATATGTAACCGCGCCGAAAATAAATGATTTTGATATTCCCGGGAAATTGATTAACCGCGACGATATTAATCCACCCGTGCAGGATTCCGCGACCGCAATTTTCAGATTCAGCGATAATAGGAGTTTAGCCGTGGCTGACTCGATGGTCTCGTTGTCTTCACCGTAAATATTATTTCCAAGACGATTGTATATTTCTTTCTTTACAGGTGCGATCAATTTTTCAGCGTTATCAACACTATCAGCGTTTGCTGTTATTCGTAATGACGATTCACCGAACGAAGCGTAGGGTGCGATAGTAGGATTAGTCTGATTTTTTATAAGGTCAATCACCATGCTTTCCATGGAACTTTCACCAAGACTAATTACTTTTAAAGTTTTTGAAACCAGTATCGTGCTGGTTTTTTTCTGAAGAAATGGTACAACCTCGCTTTCAAACATTGCTGTCATTTCGAAAGGAGGACCGGGAAGACATATAATAAAACAGTCGTCTTTTTCAAGGATACATCCAGGTGCAGTGCCTTTGTTGTTTTTCAACACAATAGAATCAGCAGGAAAATATGCTTGTTTGAGATTATTATTTGTCATTGGACGGTTTATTCGTTTAAAAAAATTTTCGATATGCTCCGCCGATTCTTTATGAAGTTCAAGGCTCATTCCGAAAAATTCGGCGGCCATTTCTTTCGATAAATCATCCTCAGTAGGACCAAGACCGCCTGTAGTTATCACCAGTTTGACATTATTAAAAGCTTCTCGAAACGCCGATTTAATACGATCAGGGTTGTCGCCGATGGTTGTTTGTTTATAGACAAATACGCCAAGTTCAGACAGTCTTTTCGACAGATACTGACAGTTAGTGTTTAGTATATCGCCCAGAAGAATTTCTGTACCAATTGTAATTATTTCTGCATTCATTGTTGCATTTTATCAAAATGGCAGTCGTTTCGTCAATTAAAATATTAAAAGGTGCCAGAATCTAATGACTCTGACACCTTTGTTTTTAAAACAGTTTACTTTGTAGAAATAGACTATTCAGCATCAGCCGGTTTCGGCGGTTTGTGTTCTTCAAGTTCAGTTTTTGTAACTAAACCATCAGCATTAGCGTCGATTTCTGTAAACATTGTGTTATGCATGTTGTTCCATTCTTCCAAAGATATTTCCCCATTAGCATCTGTATCTTTGTCCGCAAAATTATCTTTTGGAGGTTTCTTCTCGCCTTTACCTTTTCCTTTACCCTTTCCTTTTTCGCCTCTTTTTGATTTAGTATCGTCACAGTTTTCAGCCATTTTTGCATCATGATGCGCTTTCATTTCTGTTTCGGTTAGTGATGAATTAGCGTCTGTATCAATTTCAGTAAACAAGGTTCTATGAAATACAGACCATTCATCTAAAGAAATATTTGCATCTGCATTCGTATCTGCTACTTCGAAAGGAAAAGGCGGTCTTCCCGGTCTACCTTCAGAATTTTCATCAGATGTTGATGCTCCCCTTGACGCGGAATCAGCATCATCTTCGCTGAATTGATCTGTAACTGAACTAAGATCGTAATCACAGTTCAAGAAAAGTGCCAGACTCATTATTGCCAATAGAGTAAGTAATGTTTTTTTCATAAAAAACTCCTTTAAATTATTTTCCGCATTCAATCCTGCGGTTGTTATGCCTGTAATATACCAAAACTTTTTCGTATCGTCGTTCCAGCCGATTGTCTAGTACCTTTTTGACGGTACTAACCGAGCGGGAAGGACGAATTTGTGATTTTCGGCTTGGAATTTAAGTGTAAATTATGTAAACTTGTTTTGTTGAAGGTCGGGCAACTTCGAATCGCCCAGGAAACGTTGTGCGAAAAAATTTGCCCAAACTTACTGTAAAAACTTGACAAATAATCCTTATATTAGTATTATGAATAGTACTAATCAGGCTGTCGATTTAACTTTGACAGCCTGATCGGGTACAGGATGTACCCGCAATTTTGATGGTTTTCTACTGAAAATCATCAAAATTGTGAGGAATT
>CAYLTM010000192.1:2043-7173 GCA_964386495.1 uncultured Leptospirales bacterium | reverse complement strand
AGAAATCAGAATTATCATTACCGTAAATAAAATATCCTCCATCATTTGTATTTACCGATGAACTATAGGAGCCGCTTCTTGAATCACGATGAGGAGTTGTGTATGCCGCGTCGGTATAAAAAACAGGCACGAAATTGGTTCCGTTTTTTGCGTTATACCATTCCGTCAGTGCGTTGCTCCAGACCATTGCATCCCGCCAGCATATTTTGGTTACCGGCTGCTTGATGGTTCCTACAACACTAGGAGTTAGCGCAGAAGAAGTATCACCTCCCTGATGACCTGGATTCTGAAAATAATAAATTTTCGAACCTCGCTCAGCACTTGTTGCCCAATTGTAGACTGCTTTCCATAACTCATAAGAAAGCTCTTTTTCTGCAACCCAGTATGAATTTTCTATTTTTAATGTATCTGTATCGTTATTACCGATGGGAAATGTCATACCTCCAGGAACATAAACCATCTTGAAAGAAATATTATCGACAGAGAAAGTTTCCTTGTAACCGACAGGAGCGTAGTTTTTTGCGGAAACCACAGTACTGAAATCGCTTGAACCCACGGAATTTTTCGCCTTAACCCAAACAAAATATGTCACTTCTTTTTTTAAACCAGTAATGATATAGTTAAGTGTTGTAATATCATCGCCCGCCTGCACAGCTGTTGACGGATCATTTGTTTTGGAATAGTACAAATTATAACAATTTGCACCCGAAACTTCCGACCAGCTAACCGACAATTTCCCGTCCCCGGATTTTACTATCGGAGAAACCGGAGCGACCGGATTTACAAGAGCATAGTTTATTTTATATTCACCGGAAATCGCCGTGCTGGGCTCATCTTTAACAGCTATTGCCTTTATAGTTAGAGCTGTCCCGTTTCCCATAATTTCTATAGGAGCCACCGATACATAGGGTTTGGATTTCACAGTAGGCTCCGTTCCATCAGTTGTGTAATATATCACAGCACCCGGAGTATCAGTGGTAAGAGATACCGTAATATCTTTATCATAATTTCCTCCTAGAGGATTGAGTACCGGCGGATTTGGTGTGATTTTTTCCGGGTCTTCAACTAAATTCATTGTTGATTCGGCAGTGCATGAAAAAAGTATCATTGTAATAAATAGACTGTAAATAATAGCTACGAAATTTGTTTTTAAATAATTCATATACCCTCGTAATTATATATATATGATTTGTTACAGATAAAAACCATTGTCTCATTTAAAGTTGATAAATATTTTTAACTTTAAATAACACACTACTTAAATAACAATCTATTAAATTTATGTCAATATATTTTAAATTTTGGTAACCGCTATTGATTACTTAATGCAGTCATTTGCGAAGCTTCAGCCAGCCAAATCAAATATCAAATTTCAGAACACTCCTTGTCCCGTTATCATTTTCAATAGAATAAGTTCCTTTAAGTTGTTCAGTCAGCATTTTAACAATGGTGAGACCGAACCCCGATGATTTTCATGGCCGGTTATTGTAATTGATTGTATAACAAGATACATCGAGAAACAAATAAAAATCAAGCAGATAATGATTTATTATGTAAAAAAAGCCATATCATCTTTTTGACAATATGGCTAGTGATTGTTTTACTTCGTGTCTGTAATTATTTATTCAATAATTTTTTTATTTCGGGTGTACTAGCTACATCAAGTGCGGTTTGTCCTTTTTTGTTTTTTAAATCCTTTGATACATTTATTGAAAGAAGGTATTTTACCGCTTCTATTTTCCCCTGCATAGAGGCTAACATTAAAGCAGTATTTCCCCATACAGGGCCTTGATGATTGATGTTAGCATTTATTGAAACAAGATACTTGAGTGATTCTACTTTTCCTTCATAGGCTGCACAGTCAAAAGCTGTTCCACCATCAACATCAATAGCTTCAATATCAGCTTTTTTTTCAAAGAGATATTTCATTATTTCAATATTTCCCTGCTCAGCCGCCTGAATAAATACGGTTGTCTGAGTTTTACTCCCTTTCGCCTCTAAATCTGCACCTTTACTCACTAATACTTTTACCGCATCAAGATTTTTTACTTGATTTGCATACATCAGTGGAGTTAAGCCACTTTTTTTTGTATTTACATTAGATTTGGTAATTGATGAATTAAGCTTTTCAATATCATTCTTCTGAATATACGAAAAGAGATCCATTGAGTCGGCAAAAACTGCCGTCGTTAATATCACCATTGATAAAACAAATACAAATTTCCCTGTTACTTTTTTCATTATACTGCACCTTTAATAATTATAAAATGTTTTAATGAAAAGAATCTAATCTATTGTCCTGTTGTTGACAATGCTAAAAAGGGGCAATTTATTGTAAATTTAGGCCAAATAATATTTTTTTCTGAATTCTCCCGGACTAATATTTTCAATTTTTTTAAAATAATTAGAAAAATTTGAAGGATCTTCAAAACCTACTTTATAGCAAACTTCATTTATTGTTAATTTGGTATTTGTCAGCAGTCGTTTTATCTCAAGTACTATCCTCTCATCGATAATATCTTTAATAGTTTTCCCGGAATATATTTTAGAAAGATAATTCAATTTTTTTGGAGAGATCGAAAGAGTCTTTGCATAATAATTAACTTTTTTATTTTCATAAAATTCTTTTTCCAGAAGATTTTTAAAATCAATAAAGCATCTGTAATCCAGTGAAACATCAAGCTTAACATTTCTTCTCTCCATTTCTCTTTCGCATTTATACAGTATAGTTTTGAGCAATAATCTAAGAATATCTTTTTTGTACATATCGTTTCCGTTATTGTAAATACCATATATCTCTTTCATCAATATTTCAAGCGATGATATTTCCTCTGCAATATTTATTTTCGGGGACTTAATCAAAGGATTCAGTACCATAAAATTATTTAGAATCTCAATGTCTCTATCTGTTTGAAAAATAAAATCAGGTGTAAACGAAATAACATATCCTTCATAACTGCTGTTTTTATCAAATTTATGAACCTGGTTAGGTGAAACAACAACAATATCTCCTGTCATTATATTGATTTCTTCATAATCAATATAATGCGTGCCATCATTTCCGCAATTGACAAGAATACAGAAAAATTCAAGCCTATGAGGTCGGTCATGCTGAGGAAATTCAGCTAAAAAAGCCATCATTTCAGCAACAGTAATAATTTCAAAACCGGATTTTGTTATCCCGCATTCACCGCTATCGCTTGTATGTATATCATCATTCATTTGTTTTTCAGGAAAGTCCTCAGTAATACAGAGTCCGTCTTCCCCACGGAGGACTAAGAGTTGGTGCGAACTTGATTTATTGATCAATTTCATGGTTTTCCCTTGTTTGTTAATTACTTTTATCATATTTATTTATTGATTAGTTCTCAACAGCCCTCAACTATTAGTGTAGAAAGAATGATTACTATCGGAATGACCAAAAGTATCATTCTTAACAAAAAGTATTCAATGCGTCCTGTTTAAATTAAATTTTTTTGGGTCTCTTTGTCAAAATCAGAGTAAACGTAGTTCCGTTACCACGCTCAATTTTTATAATACCTCCGATCTGCTTTGTCAGCATCTCTACAAGCTGCAAACCAAAACCAGCAGAGTTTTCAAAACTAACATTCTCCGGTAATCCAATACCGTTATCATGTACGGTAAGAGTAATATGATTTTCTGTTTTATCAAGTTCAATTATAATACGATTATTTTCTGTTCCCTTGAAAGCATATTTGAAAATATTAGTCATCAGTTCATTGATAATAATACCGAGGGGAATAACTTTTTTAGAATTGAGATTGAAATCAGTAATTTTCTTTTCAATGATAATATTTTGACTTTCTGGAAAAACTATAACAATCGAATCAATAAGGCTTTCAATATAGTTCTTAATTGAAACATCTTTATAATCCTTTCCAATTAATAATTTTTCATAAAGCACTCGAATACCTTGAACACGGGAAACAGCTGTCATTAAAGCATTTTTAACTTCGACTATAGCAGTTGAGTTAGCCTGCATTGAAAGCAAAACTTCGACAGACGCGATGTTGTTTTTTATGCGGTGATGAACTTCTTTTAAAAGAATTTCTTTTTCAGAAAGAAGATTTTTGATCTTTTCTTCATCTAATTTGCGATTAGAAATATCGATTACAATTCCGGCTACCTTAAGCGGTACATTATTTGAATCTTTCTTAACAATGGAACCAATATCATAAAACCATTTGTATTTGCCGGATTTTTCTAAAATTCTATATTCCGTTTCATACTTCTCAAACAAACCTGAGAAATGACCTTTCATAGCATTCATTGCATTATCGTAATCGTCAGGATGTACAAGATCCATAAAATCTTTATAGTGTTTAAAATTTTCATATGAGTAACCAAGCATGTCTGTCTTACGTTTATCAAAAGTAACATTACCAGAAATTATATCCATTTCCCACCATGCCATATTCGCAGCAGTCATTGCTACATCAAGCCTCAAAGAAAAGTCATGAATTAAATTCTCCATCTGCGTGCGTTCAGTAATGTCAATAGCTAAACCGGCAACTCCTATTATAACTCCATTGTTATCAAACAAAGGAGAAAGACTTGTATTATAAGTGTTACCGTTATGGGTTTGGTCATATAAAAGCCGGGTTTACCATTATAAACCTGAAATCAGACACCTCGCCCTCGTTGTTTTTGACAACTTCATACATAGAATTATATGAACTCATATTCAAGAAATGCAAACTATTATTGTTCATATTATAATTCCTTCCTAATTATTTAAAAGGTGAAATCACCAAATCAGGATGTCGAAGATAAATCGAAAGCCTGAATATATTAAGCTGTAAATCATCATCCTTACTATTCTCAACCATGATGAGAAACAATTAAAAAATTTATCCTGTCAAACTGGAAAAACAATTGTCAGCTTGAATCCTTTTTCGAGACCGCTATCAACACCGATTATGCCGTGCAGTTTCCGTGTGACAATATTATATATTATATTCATCCCGAGCCCTGTACACCCAGAATTACGTTTAGTGGTAAAAAATGGATCGTAAAGATGTTCAAGGTTTTCTTTAGATACGCCTTTTCCATTATCCGAGTAAATAAATGTAACATCCCCATTTTTTTTCGAAATATCAATTACGCTTT
>CAYLTM010000192.1:1554-2033 GCA_964386495.1 uncultured Leptospirales bacterium | reverse complement strand
ACTAGGATTTTCCCTGAATCAGAATCTTCAAAACCATGTATGACTGAATTATTTATCAGGTTTAATAATAGCTGGAAAAAAACTCCCGGGTAGCTGTTAATAACAAGATTTTCATTGCAATTAAAATCGATCTCAATAATTTTATTTTTAAGGTTTGGCTGAAGATTCATCAATATCTCGCCAAGATATTCACATATATTAAACTCTCTCTTAACTTCAACAGCTTGATCAACCGCAAGCCGCTTGAAACTAATAATAAGATTACCTGCCTTCTCAAGGCTTCTAAAAATCAATTCAGAAGTGTTTAAGGACATATCTGTAAAATTTTTAAAATCCAACTTGGTAATTTTTCCCGAATCATAATTCTTGATAAATTCGGTCGTAATTTTTTTCAAGTGCGTCGCTCCGGTTATACTGTTGCCGACAGGCGTATTTATTTCATGTGCAAAATGATTCTTTTTACCGATATATAAATTATT
>CAYLTM010000192.1:0-1544 GCA_964386495.1 uncultured Leptospirales bacterium | reverse complement strand
GCCACCGAGGCAACAAGATTCCCCAGTGCAGCCATTTTTTCTGACTCAACCAGTTTTTTCGTTCGTTCTTCGACCATCTGTTCGAGGTGCTCATTGTATTCCTTGATCCTTGTCTCTGATTCAGTTAGTCGAGCGATATTGTCCTTTATATTTCCAACCATTGTGTTGACGCTCTTTTCGAGTGAAAAAAGTTCATCGTAACCAGAAACTTTTATACTATGTTCAAGGTTGCCGGCCGCGATAATATCGACATTTTTTACAAATTCGCCTATCGGTCTTGACAGATAAGAAGAAATGAAAAAAGCAAAGACGATACTAATGAAAATCGCGGCGATAAAAAATAGAACATAATAAAATATTTTGAGGTTCATACGCTTTGTAATTACTGTGTTGTCATAAATAAGTTCGAAAACTCTCGAATGAATCGAAGCGAATTCATCCGAACGAATTTCTATAAAAAAATATTTCTTTTCAAAGTTATTCTTTGTATCGTATTCGATAAGAGGTTCCTTGAGCTTGCTAATTTTATCATAAATCGTTTTGTATTTCGGATCATTCTTTATATCCGTTCCCAAAATCGTACCATTACTATCAATGAATTTGACACTTATTAAAAGCGGATTCAGCCTTATCAGATTTTCAGTGATCCTTACGGGATCGCGGGATTTGATCAATGCCTCTATTTCATCCGTAAGCAATCCCACTTCAAGAATATATTTGTGGTCGGGAGTGGGATGATATGCGTATTTCCTAGCAAGTCCGGTTTTAACTTCACCGGCTATCCTGTCTCCGCTGAACGAATCTCCTGTAAGGATTGTCATCAGATTATTATAAAAATCAGGAAATTTTTTAAAATCGAGCCCCATATCGGTTTTATAAGTTGTCCATCGAATAATTCCGTTCGAATCGATAATATAAAGTTCTGTTTTACCGCCGAATTTTTCTTTAAGCTTTTCAAGATTGATATTTTCAGGTTTTCTCCCGGATTTCTCGTATTCGCCTAAAAACTCTGCAAGCTGAATCTTTTGCCTGTCATCGAAGGTTCTGTCAAAAAAATCATAAGTGGTTTCGAGAGTTAATATTAAGTTGATGACATTCTGCTCGGTCTGGTTTTTTAAAAGGTTATATGATTCAGTCAGATCATTCAGTGATGAATAATAATCTATAATGACTGCCGCCATTAGAAGGGGTATTACCAGAAGAAGATTAAAAAGGAGTATGCTTGTTCGAACAGTTAAGGCTTTTTTTAATTTTATCATCACAATTTCACTCTTCTATGAAACTCAGTTACATTTAATAGGTGATATTATTAAAAGTCAAGCATTTATATTACCTCCTGAAAATCGCTATGTGCCAGTTACTGCTCCATTTGCATCCTTATCGTAAAAGGGTTCCTATTCGTTCCACACGAACATAATTTTAGTCGGTGCTGACAATGGAGCGCGTACTGCCCCTGTTTATTTCCAGTCTTTCAAATTATATTTAATGTGTTTATTATTTTTTATTTTGACTTTTTTCTATTAAAGGAGATATACTATATGGCC
>CAYLTM010000191.1:6088-7177 GCA_964386495.1 uncultured Leptospirales bacterium | reverse complement strand
GACTGCTTACTTTAGCGTATGAAAAATCAGCTTTTTCAAATTTAGAATTTGAGAGATCTGATCCAGTTAGAAGGCTATGACTGAAATCAGCTTCAGTAAAATCGGAATTAACCATTTTACATTTTATAAGATTAGCATGGCTCAAATTAGCTTTTACAAACACCGAATTAGAAAGATCGGCGTTAAGCATGTTTGCAAAGGTAAAATTAGATTTGGTAAAATTTTTATTTGACAGGATTGCATTTTTCAAATCAGCGTGGGAATAGTCATATACCTGTATAGCAGGAGCCTCAGAATCAGCCTGTGATTCCTGAACAACCGATGCTGTACCACCATAAAGTTTATTGGTTAAATTTAATACATTAATTTTTGCAGCTCCATCAAGTCCATCAATACTTCGAGCTGATGATTTTTCTGCATAATCGATAGTTCCTTTTTCAACATCAACGATTGTTGTAGTGATATAATAATCATTGCTGAGTTTTATAACTGAACCTAACAATATTTTTTCAGCGGATAAAAGCTTTCCTATTTCAACAGCTTTTTTTTCATCGGTTAAACCGGTTTGGCTAATTGTCTGTTCATTTAAGATACTGCTTATTTTATTTCGCTCAATTACAGTGAATTTTTCACTTTTTACAAGTTCAATTGTAACAAGTTCTGTAATCTTTTTAGCATCTTCCTGAGAGACTCCATTTGCAGAAAAATCCAAAACAGCGATTATATATTTATTATTTGGTTGAGGAACTATATTTTCTGGGGTGTTATCATTTTGCAGAATTCTGTTTCTAATATTTGACGCAGGCAAAAACGACATTGAACAATTCAACGAGAACAGTAATAAAAAAAGTAAAGCAATATTATAAATGAAATTTTTAGTCTTCATGTTTTCGCCAATTTTTTTTAAATTATTTAATATTAAAGAACAATTTGTCCAATTTCGTTTTTAACAGAAAATTATACCAAAGTTAAAAAATATAATGAATTTATCAAGGAAAATAAGTAATAGTTAAAATTAATTTGATCAAAACTTCAGTAAGGATCCACGATTAATTTTACATCCATATTTTGTTTTCATATCATCAAGAA
>CAYLTM010000191.1:561-6078 GCA_964386495.1 uncultured Leptospirales bacterium | reverse complement strand
ATCTATACTTGAATTGTTAATTATATATGAAGACTGGTTCATATCAAAAAGATCCAGTTGATTATATTCTTTATCAGAAAAACTAAAATTGGTCAAAGAAACTCCTATCAATCTAATTTTTTTTGAATTGTCATAATTCTGCAAAAATAATTCCTCACATTTATCGCGAATACGAATGTAATCATTAATAAAATTCATAAATGTATAACTTCTTGTGATTGTCTCAAAATTCTGATATCTTAATTTAATGGAAATCGTTTTTGCGAAAATTTTATTTTTACGAATTTTGCGGGAAACTTTATCAGACAATATATTTATGAAATGTTTAATCTGTTTCGTGTCGCTTGTATCAACATCAAAAGTAATTTCTTTTGAAATAGATTTTGCCTGTGAATCGTACTCGACTACACGTCTATCATCGATTCCATTTGCCATTTTCCATAAATGTTCGCCGTTTTTACCAAGCAAATGGCTCATTTCCTGTATTGTTTTTGATGAAATATCATCTATTTTTGAAAATCCCATTTGATTTAAGATTTCTATTGTTTTTTTACCGGCTCCCCATAAATATGAAATATCCAGATTTTTAATAAAGTCTTTTTCCTCTCCTTCGGGACAAATTGTTAATCCATCCGGTTTTTGAAGTTCAGATAATATTTTAGCTATGGATTTATTACCAGCAATTCCAATCGACACAGTTAGTTTAGTTTCATCATATATCTTTTTTTTTATTTTCAATGCAATTTCTGTCGGAGAGCCGAATAATGCTTTGCATCCAGTACAGTCGATAAAGGCTTCATCGATACTAAGCCCCTCAACAAGAGGAGAAAATGTGTTGAATATACTGAATATTACTTTTGATATTTGAACGTACCTTTTCATATTTGGTTTAATAAATATTCCGTTTGGACATTTTTTGAAGGCTGTTGAAATAGGCATTCCAGAATGGACACCGAATTTTCTTGCTTCATATGACGCAGTTGAAACTACACCTCGCCCCTTCCCCATTTTTGGATCCGATCCAATGATTACCGGTTTATTTTTATATAAGGGGTTATCATTCTGTTCAACTGCAGCAAAAAACGCATCCATGTCGGCATGTAGTATAATTCTTTTCATAGAGCAAACACTAAACCGGCGTATAGTATTTGTCAATTCATTTTCATAATCTATAATTCTATAGTCTGATAATAAAATTTTCTTGAAATTATTGAATTGTTTATCAGACTATCCTTTTATTAGTTAGTTCGTTGTGAACATTTACTTTAAATAAATTATCATAGCTAACCAATTAAATTAATGTATTTAAGAAGATAAAAAATGAATGTAGTTATAGCTGGCGCGGGTTCTGTTGGTTTTCAGATTGGAAGTCAATTAATTAATGAAGGAAAAGATGTTGTATTGATTGAAGCTAATCCAGAACGGGCAAAATATGCCTCGTCACATCTGGATTGTATAGTTATATGCGGAAATGCTCACTCCCTTGAAGATCTTAAAAAGGCAGGAATATCCTCCGCGGATTATTTTATCAGTGTTACAAGATCCGACGAAGTAAATATGATAGCCTGCGCGTTGGTATCAAGCGAATTTAGTAACGTGAAAACCAAAATTGCGAGAATACGATCAACAGAATTTCATGACACGAATTTAATAAAAAATAAATATCTCGGAATAGATTTTATAATTAATCCGGAAATTGAAATTGCAAAGGTTATTTCTAATATAACCGCTCATGGTGCGGTCAGTAATGTCGTGCATTTTGAAAAAGCTTTTTTTCAGCTTAGAAACATAACTATTACTGAAAAATCGTTTTTCGTCGATAAATCCTTAAAAGAAATAAAGGATACAGTTCTGGAGGATTTTCTTATTGTCACCATATTACGAAATAATGAGATTATTATTCCTACTGGTAATTTTATTATTCGAAAAGATGACTCGATATATATTGCAGGTTCAGATAAAAGTATTGATAAGGTTTTTAAAAAAGCCGGTTTGATTAAAACAGATGTTAAGAAAATTGTTATTGTCGGCGGAGGCAATATATGTAGAAATTTATTAACATTTTTATATACTGAAGGTCATAAAATAACTATAATCGAAAAGAACTATAATATTTGCAAAGAATTATCTAATGATTTTTCAAACGCACTTGTCGTTAATGCCGATATTACTGATGAAAGTATTTATGAAGAGGAACTTCTAAGCACTTATGATTTAATTATTACAATCACTAATAATGAAGAACTGAATATACTCTCTGCTATTTATGCAAAAAAAATCGGAATCAAACGTGCTATCGCATTGGTTCTCAACAATAATTATTTATCATTATCCAGTCATCTCGGTATCGATTCAGTTGTAAGTCCTAAAACAAGTTCTGTTGATTCAATATTGCGTGTTCTACGCAGAGGAAATATTACTAATGTTCACAGTCTGTACCAGGGTAAGGCTGAAATTCTGGAATTTGCAATTGATAGTAATTCGCCTGTAGTAAATAAACTTCTTAAAAATCTAAACCTGCCTGACAATACCCTAATAATCGGCATTACGTCAAATGGTGAAAATATAATTCCAAATGGAAATTATGAAATAAAAATTAATGATGTTGTTTTAATAATAACATTAAAAAACCAGATTGAAAATGTTGAAAATACTTTTTTAAGTGAAATTGTATGAATCCAAAAGCTATAATTAAGATAATTTCCGTACTCATTATAATAATAGCTATTTTCATGATGATTCCAGCGGGTATTGCGTTATATGAAAATGATATAAAAAGTTTTAAAAGTTTTTTATATCCTATATCCGGTATTTTTATTCTATCAGCTATTGTTCTGTTTTTTTTACGGAACATGAAAATTTCATCACTATCAACAAGAGATGGTTTTCTTTTTGTTGCAATGAGTTGGTTTTCTGCGTCAATTATCGGTGCTCTTCCGTTTTATTTATCACAATCGGTTCCGACTTTTGCTGACGCTTTTTTTGAAACAATATCAGGCTTTTCAACAACAGGTGCGTCAGTTATCCCGAATGTTGAAATATTATCTGATTCAATACTTTTCTGGCGTTCACTCACTCACTGGCTTGGTGGTATGGGAATCGTTGTTTTAACTGTTGCAATATTGCCGCTTTTAGGTATCGGTGGACTCAAGCTTATCGAAGCGGAAGCACCAGGTCCTACTGTAGATAAACTGACTCCTCGAATTACAGAAACCGCAAAAATTCTTTGGGGATTATATGTCGGCATGACAGTAATAGAAACTATATTATTGCTATTGGGAGGTATGAGTTTTTTTGATTCACTAACTCATACATTCGGGACTGTTGCCACTGGTGGATTTTCAACAAAAAACTCAAGTACGGCTTATTTTAATTCAGCATATATTGAATGGGTAATTACAATATTTATGATTCTTGCCGGAACGAATTTCACAATGTTTTATAGAATACTTACTGGAAAATTTGCATCAGTATTCAAAGATACCGAAGTAAGAGTGTATCTATTTATTATAGTATCTTTTTCACTGATAATTACATTAAATTTATTTTTAAAAAACGTTTATAGTTTTTCAGATTCTCTGCGTTATTCTTTTTTTCAATCAGCAACTATTATTACTACAACAGGATTCGCTTCAGCCGATTATGAAAAATGGCCGGCTATATCCCAAACTCTTCTTTTTCTACTTATGTTTGTCGGCGGGTGTTCTGGTTCTACTGGTGGTGGAATTAAAGTCATAAGAATTGCAACTTTATTCAAAATGGCATTTAATGAAATGAAATATCTTCTACATCCAAGAGGAATATTTATTCTCAAAGTTAACAGAAATATAATCAAAAAAGAAATCGCATATTCTATTTCCGGTTTTTTCTTTTCTTATATTATCATTGTTCTGATAATAACACTTGTTGTTTCTACAGCGGAATATGACCTTCTAAGTTCTTTAACAACAGCCCTCGCCACTCTTGGAAATATTGGTCCAGGCTTTGGTGTTATCGGACCAACAGAAAATTTCAGTCATTTCCCGATATATGTTAAATGGGTTTTATCGGCAGCGATGCTGATTGGACGACTAGAAATTTATACAGTACTGGTTATATTTACACCAATTTTCTGGAAAAGATAGTTGACTATCAATTATTCATCTGTTCAATAGTTAATCACAAATAATATTCAGGAGGATATATAATGAGATTTAAATGGAAACTATATATTGTGGCATTTATACTTTTTACTTTATTAGCTGGTACGGGTTATTTATATTTTCGATATTTCTTTACTTATGAGCAACGAAATGTCGTCCAAAGAGAAGTCGAAACAATTGTTGGACAAAATCTCAGCGTGACAGTGTTTGACTATAATGGAAATATACTAAAAAGATGGACAGGTGTAAAAAAGGTTACATCGAGCGGTGCTGATAAAAATTATGTCTATTTCTATACAAAAGAAAATAAATATATTCAAATGCCCCACAGCTTATGGTATATAATTGAAGAAGAGTAAATGTGCATAATATTTCGGTATCAGCTCTTAAAGGAATTGGACCATCGAAGGCACTGGTTCTAAACAATGAAGTACAAATATTTACAGTAAAGGATCTTCTATATTATAAACCACGAAAATATTTCGACCGGTCTAAAATAGAGAAAATTTCCAATTGCAAAATTAATGAAGTATATACTGTAATTGGTACAATCGTAAAAAAGAATATAGTCGTCGCTTCAAGAAAATTTCTGGAAATTGGAATTTCAGATGAAACGGACATACTGTATGGAATATTTTTTGGAGCAATTGATTATTTTGACAGACTTTTTAATATAGGTGATATCGTTTCATTTTCAGGGAAAATAATATTCAACCGGAAGTATCAAATATTTCACCCTGATTTTGATATTATAGATGAAAATTCAGGTGATAATGAAATTATAAATACCGGGAGAATTATACCGTTATACTTTTCAACGGAAAAAATGAAAAAGTCAGGACTCAATTCACGAACAATCAGAAAATTTATTTATAAAACTATTAAAAGATTTTTTCATGAAATTAATGATCCGCTTCCTTTCTATTTAAAAAATAAATATCATTTTATGGAATTGAATGACGCACTGATGAAACTTCATTTTCCAAACAACGAAGAAGAATCGCTGTTTGCAAAAAAAAGACTAGCGTTTGACGAGCTGTTTTCGCTGCAGCTCTATTTAACATCCAGTAAAATTGAATTGGCAAAAAAGCATTCTGCCGTCACGAATGTAATCAATTACAGTATGCAAATTCAAATTATAAAAGATCTGCCGTTTGAACTGACAAGCGATCAACAAAGAAGTATTGATGAAATTAATACCGATCTGAAAAATAGTCAGCCGATGAATAGACTTCTACATGGTGATGTCGGCAGTGGAAAAACTATCGTTGCATTATGTGCAACCGTGGCATCTTTTTCCATTGGAAACCAAACCGCGATTATGGCTCCTACTGAAATTCTGGCGACTCAACATTATAATTCATTCAAACAGTAT
>CAYLTM010000191.1:0-551 GCA_964386495.1 uncultured Leptospirales bacterium | reverse complement strand
TACCGGAAAAAATAAATATCGAACTATTAACCGGTTCGTTGACCGCGAAAATAAAAAAGGACATCTGTAAGCGTCTTGAAGAAGGTATGATCGATATCATAATCGGGACACACGCACTTATACAGGACAAGGTTATTTATAAAAATCTTGGTCTGGTAATAATTGATGAACAGCACAGGTTCGGGTTACAGCAAAGGGCACTTCTACGAGAAAAGGGCGACTCCCCTAACCTTTTGGTTATGACAGCGACACCAATACCTAGATCACTCGCTCTAACAATATACGGCGACATGGATATATCTTTTCTCAAAGAAAAACCAAAAACCAGAATACCGATAAAGACAATGTCATTCCCTGAATCAAAAATCGGCGGCGTATACAAGTCTATCGATAAATATATTTCACAGGGAAGACAATGCTATTTCATATTGCCTTTAATTGAAGAATCTGAAAAATCAGATTTACAGAATGCTGTTGAGGTTTACAACGAACTAAGCATTAAAATTTTCCCTGATAAACCGATTACTGCAAAACCTGCTGAAACTCGTATG
>CAYLTM010000190.1:6313-7221 GCA_964386495.1 uncultured Leptospirales bacterium | reverse complement strand
TCAAGCAAACTATATTTTTTTGCGATTTTTTTTCTTTTTTTTTACAATCTGTTATTCAAATATATAATTCGGTATAATCAAAATCTAAATTTTGCATGATAATAATTTTTAAGTTTTTTTATTAAACAAAAATTTCAAAGGTAAATAAAATAATATAGATTTAAAAATAAGACTGAATATTTACTTTAAAGCTTATCGGATAGTGAAAATTTTCGCATACCATTCTTTACAGGACATGTAAATCGATGTCCGGATTTATTAAAAGTATATTTTTTTAAAATGTGTTGCAATGTACATATGAAATATTATATTCGACTTTCCAATTTAATTTTGCTAGTCTGATTGAATAAAAGATGTCTAAATCGACAGCCTGATTAATCAAATAGCATTATCTCTGGAGTATCATAAATGAGTGAAAAAAAAGTATTCGGATTGATAGTATTCATGTACGCTATTCTTTTAATATCAATCACATTCGTGATCACTAACAGTGTTCTTATAATCAACGACGATGCCAATACATTCGTAATAAAAACATATAAACTCAATAACCTACCCGACAATTTAAAATACCGCAGACTTTCACATAGCGATGAAAATATTTACAAGTTTACAGCTGAAATAAAAAAGGAAAATCTCATTCATTTGAAGGACGACACATTCAAAGTAATTGTGTACAGAATGACTGGGCTTTGGTACAAAATTAAGTTTAACGATATCGTTATTGGAACAGCAGGGAATTTGTATAATAATAGATCCAACATTTGGAATTGTATTCATTCTTTTGATTTGGATAAATCCCTTATAAATGATATAAATACTATCGAAATAACTGTCTATGGAACCTATGAAATTGGATTGGCGGCTTTCCCTGTACTGATTGTGACAAATAAAAAAGCGATGTCTAT
>CAYLTM010000190.1:5833-6254 GCA_964386495.1 uncultured Leptospirales bacterium | reverse complement strand
AGGCATATTAATTTACGCCTTTATACTTATGATGTTTTTCTGGATAAACTCTAATTATAATAGACCATACTATCTTTTCTATTCTATATCAACATTACTAATGTCATTTTCGATTTTAGATAATATTCTTATTTATGATACAATTATTTCTACATTATTATTCAAAAAATTAATCATATTTTTTATTTATTCTGCTACATTCTGCATATCAATGGCTTTGTATCTGCAATTCAAGAAAAGAATCAACCTGGTTCTAGGATATTTACTCCTTTTTACTACTTGCATTATCTTGTTTTTTTGCAAGGACATGATTTCGTTCTATAAAGCCTTTACTTACTGCAACATTCTCGTTTTATTAAACGTACTATTTTGGTTATATCCCTGCATTATAAATTTTCGTCGCTCAATTTACGCGAAAGTC
>CAYLTM010000190.1:692-5823 GCA_964386495.1 uncultured Leptospirales bacterium | reverse complement strand
TTCTAATTGCGACTTTTATGCTTCTGCTATTATCAGGTTTTGATATCATAACAATTATATTTAAAGACTATCCGATTTTTAGCCTGACACCTTTTGCAGTGTTATCCTTTTCTCTTATTATTATATTCTTGGTATCATTTGATTATATATATTACACAAAACTTGCGAATGAAGAGGCAGCGAAATCTCAACACTTATATGAAAGAACTACACATGACGAAAAAACCGGAGCGCATACTCATAAATTTTTAATCCAGAAAATTGATGAATTACAAACACCATACTCAATAATGATGATCGATCTTGATGACTTTAAATCTATCAATGATAATTATGGACATCTTATTGGTGATGATGTCCTTAAACTTGTAGTCAATACCATCTTACAGCATGTCAGACAAAGTGATATAGTATCAAGATACGGTGGTGATGAATTTTCGGTTTTATTACCAGGCTGCTCTTTATCAAGAGCAAAAATGATTGCCAGTTCTTTTCTAAATTCTATCATCAGCGACAATATTGTTATTCATAATGAAGTTGTTAAAATTGGTTTGTCAATCGGAATATACTACAATGCTGACTTCACCGAATCGTCGGAATCCGCTCTTAAAAAAGCAGACTGTGCTTTGTACATATCGAAAAATGGGGGAAAAGGGATCATAACCGCCTACGATGATTCTATGACATGTTCTCCAGAATAATACACTTTTTTAATAAATTTTATTTACTTATTAAGAATAATTACAAATATGTCCCAGTTGATAAAAATGAAATTTTGGAGGAAAATTAATGAGTGCGATAACTAAAGATATGACTTTCGGTGAACTGGTTCAAAATTATCCGCAGACCGCGCCAATTCTTGGAAAATATGGACTTCATTGCATTGGCTGCCATATAGCGGTTTTCGAAACCATTGAACAGGGTTGTGCGGCTCATGGCATTTCAGCAGATATGGTCGATGAAATGCTTAAAGAACTTAATGCGAACATATAACCATGATTCAAAAAGAATATCAAATAAATGAAAAGCGTGTTATAAAAAACTTTATTTCTCTGGCGAAAATATCATCACCATCATGGAAAGAAGCCGTTGTTATAGATTATCTGGTTTCTTTTGCGGAAAAAAATAAAATTAATTATAACAAGATTCCCTGTATGGGATCATTTAATTTGCTGTTCAAAATTCCCGGTACTGTTAAGAAAAGTAAGGGGTTGCTGTTTGCCGCTCATACGGATACAGTTTTACCATGTGCAAATATTGTTCCAATAGAAACGCCGGACAGGATAAAATCTTCCGGCAATTCGATTCTCGGTTCCGATGATAAAGCTGCAATTGCCGCCTTTCTCGAAGCTATATTGTTGCTTAAAGATTATAATATACAGCATGGTGATCTGGAATTTTTGTTTACATGTGCCGAAGAAATCGGTCTCGAAGGAATTAAACATTTTTATATTAATACATTGTCATCAGATTATGGTTTTGTTTTTGATTGCAGCGGTCAGGTTGGTACCGCTATTATAAAGGCACCGTACCATTCTTCTATGAGAGTAATCATTACAGGTAGACCAGCACATGCCGGTATCGAGCCTGAGAAAGGTATAAGTGCCATACGTGCGGCATCTGAAATAATTTGCAGTCTTCCCGACGGCAGAGTTGATGATGAAACAACCACGAATGTTGGAATTATAAGCGGCGGTCAGGCGACAAATATTGTTCCCGCAGAAGCCGTATTTACATTGGAATGCAGATCGATTAGCAATTTAAAATTAAAGAATCTTGAAAAATCCATAAAAAATATTATTTCAACCATCGCAAAAAAAAATAAAGTCAAGTATAAAATTCAATACAACCTTGAATACAAAGGTTTCTCGATAAAGATGAAATCGCCGATTATTAAACTTTTTGAAAAAGCGGCATATGCCATAGGATTAACACCCGCATATACAGCCTCCGGCGGCGGCAGCGATACCAATGTCCTTAACGCGAATAGTCTAAGCACACTTAATCTGGCAATCGGAATGACGAATGTTCATACTACAAAAGAATACATTCTGAAAAAAGATATTTATGACGCGGTAAAACTAATATTATCTTTAATAAGTAATGATTAATTTCTGCTAATGTATCGTGTCGTTTCCGTGTATGTGGTAATTTTTTCTTGCCCACTCCAGATCAGCTCGCTCTTTATCGGTCAGCGAGTTGATGCCATTTTTACTGACTTTATCCAGCGTCCGGTCAATTATTTCTTTTGCCAATATGCGATTATTCCATAAATCCTTTTGTTTAGAATTCTGGTACTTTTGTTTTAATCTGCTGAATAGTGAAGTTTTTTTTCCTTGAACAACATAAAAGGATCCACCAGAGCTGTGATTTTTCCTGTAATACATAATCAACAAAAATCCTGTTGCGAGTCCTCCAAGATGTCCTATATGACTTATACCGCCGGCATTGCCGGAAATAGAACCTATAGTACCATAAAACTCTAGAAGACCATATCCTATAATCAGATATTTCATCTTAACAGGTATCGCGAAGTAAAGATAGACTTCTCTATTCGGCCAGGTCATTCCATACGCAAGCAAAAGCGCGTAAATCGCACCTGACGCACCAAGTGTGGGTATTAATGAAAAATATGGTCCCTTGGTATTCATGTAGGCATTCATGATTCCTATAAAAAATCCGGCACCGAGACCTGAAAATAAGTAATAGCGTATAAAACGCTGCTTTCCCCATAACCTTTCCAGATCACCACCGAACATCCATAAGGCAAAAAGATTAAATAATAAATGCAGTAATCCGCCATGCAAAAACATATACGTAAATAGCTGCCAAATTCGCATCTCCGTTATAAGTCCATCATGACTGATTCCAAAATACTTTTCCATTATGCCCGGAACAATCATCCCAGACAAACTCTGTAGTATGAAAACCGCGACATTCGCGATAATCAGCATCTTAACAGCTTCTGTTAGCGGACCCGAACCTAATGATATTCTTCTCTGATACATGTAATACTCCTAAACGCTCCGGTCAATCAGGAACCTGAATATTGTTTTCTTATACGATCGAAATCTCCATGGTTATCTGTAAAAAGTCTGAATAAACTTGGATCAAAACGATAGGATTCATCCTTCATAATCTGAATTGCTTTATCGTGGTCAATTGCTTTTTTATAGGGGCGTTTGGAGGTCAACGCGTCATAAATATCACCAATAGAAACTATTCTGGCGGCAAGCGGTATTTTATCTGATGGAAGCCCCACGGGATATCCATTGCCATATTTAAAAAAGAGTTTTCTCCTAGTCCCTCTGAAGCCTGCTGAAGTGCCCTAAATCCAATACTTGTATGAGTCTTCATCATTTCGAACTCATTTGGTGTCAGAGAATCCGGCTTTAATAAAATAGCGTCAGGAATCCCAACTTTTCCTATATCATGAAGTATTGAAGAATCATAAATATTTTTTAAAAAATCGTTTGTAACTTCCTCAAACTCGCCGGTATATTTTAAAAGCTGACTTAGCAATACGCAATAATTTCGCATACGTTCAAGATGCTCACCTGTTTCGTTGTCGCGAATTTCAGCAAGTTTGCTTAGAGCGAATATTGTAGTTTTTTGAGTTTTCAAAACCTCATGAGTCCTGACTTTTACAAGATGCTCAAGGTGCTTAGAATGCATTTCTATCTGCGATAAAAGTTCACCACGCTGTAAACTAAAACCGATCTGTCCGGCAATTGACTGCAGAAATGTTTTGTGATCCTCAGTATAATCATCATATGAATCAGAAAAAAATACCAATATAGCTTTAATGATATCATCTATCACGATTGGCATCGCCACGACGGATTTGAATCCTTCATCAGCCAACTGTTTAAGTTTTTCGGAGTAACCGCTATTTTTTATGTACTGGTTCAAATCCGGGAATATACGTATTTCTCTATGCCCCTGAAGATCATCAAGAAAAACATCTGATATTGATATGTTTTCACCTGGAGATAAAATATACTTTCTGTCCGATTCTGACAGTTTTACGAATAAATTTTTATTTTGCACATCGAGCTCAAAAAGCGTTAGACGATTCAGCGGGATTACAGACATTAAGGATTTATAAATTGACTTAAAGATTTCTTCAGTTTCCATACCTTTATTCAGCATGAAAACCAGATCATTTACTTTTTCAAGCTGTTTCAAGGCACTGTTTTTTTCATCATTTAGTCTCTTCCGTTCAACAGCCCGCGCAACTGAATAGTACAGCAATTTATAATCAACAATAGGTTTAGAAAGAAAATCATAAGCACCGGTTTTTAAAGCATGCAGAATATCATCATCAGAACCAACTGCTGTAAGTACAATTCGAGGAATATCGTTGTGTCTTTCGGACATTATTTTAAGCAGAACCCTGCCGTCCATTATAGGCATTTTTAAATCGGTAATAACAAGGTCGAATTCGAAATCAGCCATTTTCTCAAGGGCTTTTTCGCCATTTTCAGCCGTCTGCACATGATAACCTTTTTTTTCCAGGTATCTGGACAAAGAGGATCTTATCAATTCCTCATCATCAACTACAAGAATATTCGCCGATTTAGTTTGTAGTATATCCATTCCTACATTATCCTGCATTCCTTCGCCTCTTTCTTGGTATAACAGTTGTACTTTTCATGCCTTCAGCATATTTCTTCAAAGTCTTAATTTCTGTTTTATTCAGCAGGCGATGATGACCTTTATTCATGCTTCCAAGTTTAATTGGACCAATGGCAATCCTTTTCAGTTTAAGTACCTTATATTGCAGTTTGATAAATGTCACTCTAATCTGTCGCTTTTTTCCTTCTTTGATAATCATTTTTATTGTCTTTTTGGCATCATCCATGAAAAAGATTATTGAAGGTTTTGCTCTAAAATCTCTGAAGGATATTCCCTTTTCAATGCTATTTTTGTCTTTTTCAGTTAATTCTCTATCAAGAGTTACAATATATTCCTTTGTGGAATCATATCTGGGATGCATTAGAATGTTCGAAATTTCTCCGTCATTAGTCAACAGTATGAGACCTTCTGTGTCCTTATCCAGCCTGCCGATAGGAAATATTCCGGCTTTTCGATATTTCTCAGGTATGAGGTTCATAATAGTTGGTCGATC
>CAYLTM010000190.1:0-682 GCA_964386495.1 uncultured Leptospirales bacterium | reverse complement strand
ATCGTCAGGATCCGTAACTGTCGAAATATAGCCCTTAGGTTTATTTAACGCGATATAGAACTTTTCATTCACCGGTGAAATTATTTTGTTCCTGAATTTAACAACATCCTTATCTTCCTGCACAGTGGTGGCAAGATCTGTTACAACCTTACCGTTTATTTTAACTTTTCCTTCAAGAATATATTCCTCGACTTTTCTTCTTGCTCCAAGACCGGACATTGCCAGAAATTTATTGAGTCGTACAACTGTAATTTCATTATTCATTATTTTTCCCTGCGTCATCTTTCTTTTCCGTTTCTACAACACTCTTATCCTCAAGTATCAATTCGTCAGCCTTTTCATCAGGATCATTAGACAGTTTTTTAAAACCATATCGCTTATCTTCCTGTTCATATTTCAAATCGTAATCCTGTCCCCGTTGAAGAAGTTTAACATTTACATTAAAAGTAGTTTTACCGCTAAACACCAACTCCATTTTATCCAAGTCGATAGAAAATGTTCCTTCAATTTCCTTACCATTTTTCCAAGAAGATAAATATTTTCCATTTTCAAATAATTTCAAAGACTGATTAGTAAAATCCCCGCGTGGATTTATGCTCCACCAACGTCCCTTTATAGTTTTTTTAATCTTTTCAATTTTTTCCTCATCGATCTGTTTACGGAAATCGTCTATATTATAGTC
>CAYLTM010000189.1:3565-7265 GCA_964386495.1 uncultured Leptospirales bacterium | reverse complement strand
GCATATGCATGATGTTATCAAAAATAAAAATACAAGTAATGGTATGAATACTTCGATAGGACTGTACGTGAAATCATAATTATGGCTGCTGAAGTTATAATAGACACCAGCTTTAAAATGAGAATAATAAACGAAATAAGAAAACGCTATGAGTGCGATGACTGCAAGTACGGTAGTTAAAACCTTTGCCGCTCCAAGTGATCGCTTTTCAGGAAAATAGAAGAAAAAATTTGTCCAAAGAATAAAACAGATAAACATGCTAAGCACGGTCAAAAACCTGTGATAAGCTCCCAACGGATGATAAACTAACGCGGCAATGAAGAATCCTAAAAAGAAGGTACTCATGAAAATATAATTAAATGCCAGAATTTTTGTAGCCGTAGATTTATTTTTTACAGAAAGAAATATTATTCCCATTATAGAAAGGAACACGGTCGGAATTAATGAGCAGACAGTAAAAAAGTTTTGATAGATGTTACTGTAGATTAGTGATAATATAGACATAAATACCCCCGTAAATAATTTTAAACCATTAGTTTGATAATATTGTTGATTTTAAATTTGTGACCCAAACTGGTAGACGATCATTATTCGACATTATAAAGAACAGATAGACTTTCTGTTGATGATTCTATAAAAGCTGAAATTTTTGTAAAGAGAAATTTTTATTGAATTATAAAATAGTGTGTGACTTTTATTTCGGGTTTGTTTCAATTTATTTAACACGCCCCCAAAACCAATGGGGGGCTTAAGACTTTTATAAAAAATATTTATCGTAATATTTCCCGAATAATTTACAAAATATTGCAAAATTTGATTAGCAGATCTAATCTTTTCAAGTTGTACTGACCCCATTGGGTTTGGGGGTTAAAAAAGATTTTAGCTGAAAAACAAACAAAATGCTGAATTCTAATATCCGAAAAATAATTCACACCCTATAAAATATAAGTAGTTCCTGTTCAAAAAGTAGTGGAGAAAAATTCCTCTTAAAATATCCAATAAAGAAAATAATGAAAAAAATCTGAAATTTTTGAACTTTTTTTCTGAACTCGGGAAAATTTGTCTTATTAATATATATAAGGGTAGTCCCAAAAACTACTTATAGGAGCTACCCTTGTAGGCGGAGTGATTGATAAAACTAGTATTTTCAAATTTTAAATTTATGAAAATACTAGTTTTTAGAACCGCCCATAGACTAATATTTTCCGAGGTTATTATGTTATCCAAAACAATTGCATTAGGTATACAAGGCATCGAAGCTCAAATAGTAGATGTTGAAGTCGATATTATTAGAGGGTTACCGAACTTCAGCATAGTTGGACTTCCTGATTCGACTATAAAAGAATCAAAAGAACGTATTCGTTCCGCGATAGAAAATTCCGGATTTGAATTTGTTCCCAAAAATTTCGTTGTAAATCTTGCTCCTGCCGGTTTCAAAAAACAGGGTTCAGCTTTTGACCTGGCTATCGCGATGGCTATTTTACAGGCAACTAATCAAATAGATTTCGATCCATCGAAAATTCCATTGGTCGGTGAGCTCTCTCTTGATGGATCGATTAAACCTGTGAAAGGAGTAATCTCGATGGTTATCGCGATTTACAAGGCGGGTTACCATAAAATAATTGTGCCTTACCAGAATCGCAAGGAAGCCTGTGCGGTTGATGGTGTCGCGGTCTATCCTGTCAAAACAATCGCGGATGTTGTGAATATTTTCCATACGAATGTTGAACCTTATAAAAACAATGACATTGAAGATGATTATGATAACAATCAGAATTATCTGGATTTTCAGATGATATGCGGTCAGGAGTCTGTAAAACGCGCTGTTGAAATTGCTGCTGCCGGGCATCACAATATGATAATGTACGGTCCGCCGGGTTCCGGTAAAACAATGATAGCGAGAGCGATTCCAACAATTTTACCGGACTTATCATTCGATGAGTCAATATCAACGACAATGATCCACTCTATCAGTGGACATCTTCTCCCGGCTAAAGGTCTTTTGAAAACACCGCCATTTCGTTCACCGCATCATACTTCGTCGGATGTCGCTCTCGTAGGCGGCGGGAAGATTCCGTTCGCGGGGGAAATATCTCTCGCTCACAACGGAATATTGTTTTTAGATGAGTTTATAGAGTTCAGGAGCAATGTTCTTCAATCGTTGAGACAGCCGCTGGAAGATCTGAAAATCACTGTTTCCCGTGCGGCAGGGTCGTCGGTATTTCCCAGTGATTTCATGCTCATAGCGGCAAGTAATCCATGCTGCTGCGGATATCTTTTTGACCCGGAAGTCAAATGTACGTGTGCCGCTTCGCAGATTCAAAATTATTTCAAAAAGATTTCCGGACCAGTGCTGGATCGGTTTGACATAGAAATTTATGTTCCCAGGGTACCATATAAACAACTGATAGGAAAGATTCATAGCGAGCCGTCATATACAATTAAAAAACGGGTACAGAATGCACGGGATATTCAATCTGATAGATTTAGTGGAAAACTATTGAAGTATAATTCGAGAATGTCCACTGAGGATATTAGAAATTTCTGTCCGTTGTCACCAGACATTGAAGCATTTTATGAACGAGCCGCGGAATCGCTTAATTTGTCAGCTAGAGCTTTTTTTAAAATTATCAAAGTTGCGCGAACTATCGCTGATCTGGAAAACTGTGTCGATATCAGTAAAAATCACATAGTCGAAGCGCTTTCTTATAAGAATCTTCAAAAATATTATAAGATATAGGTTAATACCTGTGATTTTTCCCAAGCGACGGCAAGGAGTGCCGCTTAAGCTTCGTGTTACATGAAGCTTAAGCGGCACTGCCTAAAGCGGTTCATTCATTCTTCTGTAAATTTTCTGCATCATTAGATGTTTGACTAAATCCCCAAAAGCTTTGTCTTCAAGTATTTTTTCGAAGATTTCCTGATTCTGATCCATTCTTCCTATCAATTTATCTACAAACTTATCGTCAAAGGCGAATTTGAATGTATCAATCTTGTTGACTTTAGCCTGGGTCTGTAAGGTCTCATCTTCCATCAACTCAGCTTCAATTTGATCAAAGAACAGTTTGTCGGCTTCTTCAAATTCGGTTCCAAATTGATCGTTTAAAACATTTATAATTTCTGAAAGCAATGCCTCTTCATCTTTGACTCTTTTAAGTCCTGCCTCGGAGGTACCACTCAGTTCACCTTCTTCGCCTTTTTGAAGTTCTATGGAACCTTCCTTTATCTTCTGCAAGCGGTAATACTCTAAAGCGATTTCATCGTCTAAATGCAAGGATTCAGATAGTTCGCGTTTGGGTAATCGTGTTTGTAAAAGTTTAGCATAGGCATAGAATTTTTCAAATTCAGCATCAATAAAAGGCATTATTTGAGCTAGAAACGCATATAAATTCGTCCATGAGCGCAAGCCTTTTTTAAACTCATCCTGTTTTTCTTCTTTGGGAATTGCTTTATATCTATCTACTGCAGGATCGGTAAAGGCGTATAAATGCTTCTGCTGTTTTGGATTGTTTAATTTTGTTTTTGGGTCAAAATAGACATTTGCAAAGGCTTCTATTTCCTGAGTCCAATAGACTTGGAATTCATCAAGTTTGGCTTTGAGATCGTATAAATGGTTTACATCAGTTTCTTCTGTAACAGAGGTTATTTCATAATAAGGCTGGAATGAATTCAGAATATCATCGGTATCATTCGCAAAATC
>CAYLTM010000189.1:0-3555 GCA_964386495.1 uncultured Leptospirales bacterium | reverse complement strand
AAGTATTGTCTGTCTCGCATTTGCAAAATCAAGAATGAAAGTATCTTCTTTACCGGGGTGCATTCTATTGAGCCGTGACATTGTTTGAACAGCTTTTACACCTGATAGTTTTTTATCCACATACATGGTATGAAGCAATGGCTGGTCAAATCCGGTTTGGTACTTATCCGCAACAATCAATAATTTGTACTCGTCTTTTTCAAATGCTTCTGGTAATTCTTTTTCGCCATAACCAGTCATTTCAGGTTCAGAAACACCATCAGGGTAATTGTCGTCTGTTACTTTACCGGAAAATGCTACTAATATTTTAATTTCGTTTTGATATCCTTTGTTTTTTAAATATTTATTTATTTCTTCATAATACCGTTTAGCATGAAGTCGTGATCCGCAAACCAGCATCGCTTTGGCTTTACCGCCAATTTTCTTGGACACGATTTCCCGAAAATGTTCAATGATGATTTCAGTTTTTTGGGCAAGGTTATGAGGATGAAGAGAAACAAATCGACCAATTGCCTTTGCTGCTTTTTTCTTGTTTAGATTAGGGTCTTCTTCAATGGCTTTGGTCAATTTAAAGTAGAGTTCATAGGTTATGTAATTTTTCAGAACATCAAGAATAAAACCTTCTTCAATAGCCTGCCGCATAGAATATAGATGAAAGGGTTTTGGCTTTCCATTGGAATCTTTGTCCCCGAAAACTTGTAACGTTTTATACTTCGGTGTAGCGGTAAAGGCAAAGAATGAAATGTTGGACTGTTGTCCTCTGAAAGCGGCAGATCGTTCAATTTGCTCCCGTATAAAATCATCACCTGTATAGTCATCGGTATCTTCCATTTCAGCCTGGTCCAATGATTTTGCAGCCAATACTTCTTTGAGTTTTTTACTGGCTTCACCACCCTGAGAGCTATGTGCTTCGTCAATAATAACCGCATATTTTCTATCAGGCAATTCTCCAACTTTATCAACAACAAATGGAAATTTCTGCAACGTTGTAATGATGACATTGGTTCCATAGCCCAGTGCAGAAGCCAACTGAGTACTATCTTTATCAATCTTTTGTACCACTCCAGTTTTATGTTCAAACTGATAAATTGTATTTTGTAACTGCTGGTCAAGTACTTTCCTATCGGTAACCACAATAACCGAATCAAAAATCCGTTCATCATCGACATTGTGCAAACTGGACAAACGATAGGCACGGCATCTAATTGGTGATAGCGTGGAAATATCAATTTCTCTTTTTTATAGATTTTACCTCCTGCCTGTCCCTGTCCGTCCGACAGGCGGGCGGTAGACAGGTCGACTTCAATTTCTTCAGTCTGCAAATGAACAAAATTCTGTATGATATCCATCCAACTATCTTTTTGCAAAATACTTTCCCACAAATAAGCCGTTCTATATCCATCAGGATTTTGAGGATTCCCTTTCCCGTTATTTGAACCTTTATTGAATGGAAGCCAATAGGTTTTACTACCATCCAGTTTTGTAGTCATAAATACTTCATCCTGATCAACGGCAAAGTGAACCAATGCTCTTTTTTTGAATGCAAAAAGTATTTCCCTAATGTCTCTGGTGGTACTATACTGTTTTAACGCATTGGCCACATTCTGACCGGTAAACTGATTTTTCAATTCTAAAGTAGCTACTGGAATTCCGTTTAAAGAAAGCAAAACATCTACAGAGTTTCTGTTTTTGGTACTGTAAAATATTTGCCGGTAAACTTTGAGGCTGTTTTTATTGTATAGCTCAACAGCATCGGGATTTAAGCCAGAGGCTGGTTTAAAAAAAGCCATCTGGAATCGAACCCCGTAATCTACAAAACCATTACGAAGCACATCAAGACTGCCTCTTAAATCAAGCTCTTTGTACAATCTTTGAATGACCCGATTATCCGCATCTTCGCCATGTATCGAACAGATTTTGTCCCATCGTTTGGGTTGGGATTCCTGTAAAAACTTGATCACTTCATATTTAAACATTCCCAGTTCAGGATTGTAATCAGGTGCATTACCTTCGGTATAGCTACCCTGTTCTACAAGGGATTGTATTAATGCAGTTTCAAAAGTGTTTTCGGTTGTAATACCCATTAGTCCACCCTCCAGGTTCTGACAGCTTGAGAGGCAAGCCATTCTTGATACTTATTGACTGTTGCCAATGTCCATTCATCGTATTTTGAAACTTCCAATGCTAATCTATTTCCACTATCCTGATAAATTTTCTTTTTCTCAATAAAAGTAGCTCTTTTAAGTTCATCCTTATCAAGTAACACCATATTTCCAAGCCTGTCTGTTACATCATTTATTCCGTCACCGAAAGATTTATGCCATTCTGCATCAGGATTATACGGACAGATATGCTCTAAAGTAACTTTCTCATAATCAATTTCTCTACCAATTTGTATTTCTATTTGAGCCAATAAAAATCTTATCTTTTTAGATGAACTTCGGCTCGGCATTTTATAATATTGAAATGAGCTTTGAAATCTTTCGTCAGCTGGGTAAAGCTCTTTAAATTCTTCACCATTCTTTACATGGCTTGCCCTTTTATATTCCTCATTTGAAATTTTTACAGCCATTTTGTTATACCTTTTTTCCTGCTCGTTTGGCGAGTCATTACATATAATATTGTACCTGACTGAAAGATTAAACAGATACTTAGCCAGTAAAACAAATTCCGGTGCAGTAAATTTTGCATAAGCTGCCAATAATACTACCAGTGGCTGTTGAATAGAAAAAAGAATAAGACCTTCAAGGTAAGGAATAGCTTTTTTATATTCGTTATCAACAGAATTCCACCACTCTTCATAAGGTGAAAGTAGAGAAGCATAAAGAGGTGCGTTTTTTTCTAATAGTTTCAAATAAGCACCAGCTTTTTGCGGAGTTGAGTATTGGTCACGAATAGATTTAAAAAGATCTTTTTTAGTAGTATGTGAAAATTGCGAGTTATAGAAATAACGAACATAGTCTGTGAAATTTTGCTCACCTAATTGGGTTACTATAGAACTCCAGTGCTCGTCCATATCATCTAGGTCAGCATCGGAAACCGTGTTGTCTTTGGAAACTACTGAAAATAGATAATTCTTAATTAAATCTGGAATTGAAAGCATTACCCCTCTAGCATTGAGCGTTTCAAACACTTTGTAGGCGTTGAGGCTGTCTTGAACAACTATTTTGGTAAAAATTAAAGAAGAAGTATAGAACTCAATAAATTCCGCTATTTTCTTTCCGTCCTGATAATCAATTTTAGAGACAAAGAACTCAAAAACCTTTCGTAAGAGATTATTGGTTTTCGTTATCCCTCGAGGATTAGATGGCTCCAGATTGGCACAAATTCCCTTAAAATAACTGTTATTATTCCTGTTCAGGGTTAATCTGCTATCCACATTGAGGGTTATCAGATTTTTTGTTCCAATAAATCGCTTTTCAATTTCTTGTAGTCGCTCTTCATTGTTTTCTGCATCTATGCCTTGTTCTATTATTTTTCTAAGTTGTGCCATGGAAGCAAGAATAATCATGGTGAGGGTTACAAATCGTTGTTGTCCGTCGATGATCTCATACA
>CAYLTM010000188.1:364-7296 GCA_964386495.1 uncultured Leptospirales bacterium | reverse complement strand
TTCTGATTCGCGCCGCCGTGGAGCGGACCCCAGAGGGCACAAATGCCGGCGCAGATCGATGCGTAAAGATTGGCCATGCTGCTGCCGACCAGGCGAACGGTTGAAGTACTGCAATTCTGTTCATGGTCAGCGTGAATTATCAAAAGCATATTTAATATTTTTGCGGCTTCAGAATCAATCTCATAAGGTTTAACGGGACTATCAAACATCATGTTTAAAAAGTTTTCACAATATCTAAGGTTATGTCGCGGATATACAATCGGCTCGCCAATACTTTTCTTGTATGAAAATGCCGCGATTGTTCTAATTTTTGAAATAAGTCTCGCTGTCATAATTTGGAAAGTGGCTATGTCATTATCGATAACATAATAATTCGGATAAAAAATCGACAACGAATTTACTATTGAACTAAGAATCGCCATCGGATGAGCGGTTGTCGGAAGATTATCAAAATAATGTATCATATCTTCATGAATCATTGAATTTTCAGTTAATAGCAATGAAAATTTCTCCGATTCGGATTTACTGGGTAATTTTCCATATATCAGCAAATAAGCAGTTTCAATAAAAGTGGATTTTTCAGCAAGTTCAGCTACATCTATTCCACGATAACGCAAAATACCCTTTTCTCCGTCAATAAAAGTAATTGAACTGCTGCAGGCTCCAGTATTTTGATAACCGGAATCAAGTGTTATATATCCAGTTTCTTCCCGTAAGGTGGATATGTCAATTGCCTTTTCGTTTTCAGTTCCCACTACTGTTGGTAATAGAAACACCTTCCCATCAATTTTAATTTCTGCGTTTCCCATAATAGATTCCTCTTGATTGTTGGAGATTTTTCTCTGCAATATTCAATAAAAATTTTCCATCGGATTTATGTCAAATAGTTATTACCTTGCTGGTTAATTATTTATAATTCAGAAACAAAGATATTTTTAATCTTTTTCAGTTTAACAAAATTAATTCATCTACTAATTTACCAAAATATGCTATAGCAGATTCTATAGGTTCAGAACTGTTCATATCCACTCCAGCCTGACAAAGCTCATCAATAGGAAACATACTTCCGCCTAGCTCAAGAAATCGTCTATATTTTGCAATACACGCTGAATCCTTCTTAATGACATTAGAAGCTAGAGCTATCGCAGCAGATATTCCTGTCGCGTATTTATAAACATAAAAAGCCGAGTAAAAGTGAGGAATACGCAAGCATTCAAGTTCAAGACAATCATCAATAACAAGAGCTCCACCGAAGTATTCTTCAAGAAGTTTCCGGTAAACATCACGTATATTATCAATTGTAACAGGAATGTCTTTTTCTATAATTTCATGAATCTTATACTCAAATTCCGCGAACATTGTCTGTCTATATAATGTCGAACGGATATCCTCAATTTCCCTGTTTATAATATACGCGGTCATGTCTTTATCATTTTTATATTTTTTCAGAAGATAATCTGTCAGAAGAATTTCGTTGAACGTTGACGCGACTTCAGCCACAAAAATAGTGTATTGGCTTTCATGATAAGGCTGCGACTTCTTCGAGTAGTACGAATGCATTGAATGCCCCGCTTCATGAATTAATGTGTATAGACTGGAAATATTTTTTTCGTCATAATTCAATAATATATATGGAGAAGAATCATAGCAGCCTGATGAATAAGCCCCGCTTCGTTTACCTTTATTTTCATATTTGTCAACCCACCCATTCAGCAGACCATCCTTCAAAATTGAACAATAGTCATCACCAAGAATGGAAAGCGCGTTAATACAAATATTTACAGCTTCATTGTATGGAATATTAATGGAAATATTTTTTACTAAAGGTGCGTAATTATCATAAAAGTGAAAATCATCAAGTGCAAGTTTCGTTTTTCTAAAATTTATATATTTCACCAATGGCGAAGTGTTGGTCTTGACAACAGATATCAGATTTTTGTAAACACTATCAGAAACCTTATCACCAAAAAGAGATTTTGCCAGCGACGATTCATGTTTTTTTAGTTTTGTTACTGCCCAATCAGCTTTAATGGAATAGGTATAGGTTGTCGATAGACTATACTGGTGATCAGAATAGGTTTGATAGTACTGGAAAAAGGCTTTTTTTCTTATCTCGCGGTTATTACTCTGCAGAAAAGTATTGAAATTCCCATGGCTGAGTTCAACTATATCACCTTTTTCATTTTCAATAGAGCCGAATTTAAAATCCGCGTTATCAAGAGCACTGAATATTTCGGACGGAGCGGAAAGTTGTTCGTTAAGTGAAGCAATAATTTTCTCACTTTGACTATCAAGAGTGTGTTCTTTGTATCTTAATATTTTTTCAAGATAAAAAAGATAATCCTTTAAACGAATATCATTTTTATATTTATCAATAATATCATTATCAATCAATTGAATTTCCGGTACTAAAAAACTTGATAATTCCGATGCTTTTGTTATAAGCACGGAAATTTTCTGCATTAATTCATTACCTGTTTTTTCAGTTTTATCTTCATCATTTTTGAGGTGGGCGTAAGAATATAACTTATCAATTTTTCTGGAAATATCAAGGTCAAATATTATAGCTCCATAAAAAATATCAAACGACTCATGGAGTCTGCCGGAAAAATCATTGTACCTGACACATAGTTCAGACACTTCCGCGAAATCTTTTTCCCACAACTGTTCATCTTTAAAAAGAATTTTAAGATTCCATTTATCTTTTTCATCTATCTCATTTCTTTGTGGTATTAATTTCATACTAACTCCTATTTAGAATATTCATTAAAAATTCGAACATCTTTCGGGAAATCCCGAAGTGAATCATTGTACAATTTTGCCGTCTCAAGAGTAACCTTTGAACCATCAGGAATCATTGTGATAATTTTTTTAAGAGGGTAATTTCCATCGCCAAAATGAAGGTGCTGATCAGTCAAGCTGTCGTATGTACCATCAGACAGGTGATAAATTTTCGGATTTAAAACCATCAAACTGGCAATCATTTCAAAAGGTTCAATTTTCAAGGCATTTGACGTAGCTATAGCGTGTCCGAAATCTAGACAAAATCCAACGGAAGAATTCTTCATTATGTAAGATAGTTCATCTGAATTATAACCATTACATTTATTATTTATATCCAGACCTAGTAATGGTTTATTTTCAACAATAATTCTTGTATCATTAAGATGGTTAAAAAAATCAGCAGTATATTTAACATTGCCATCAACACCTGGATGGAAAATTATTATTTCAGCATTTAATAGGTCCGCAAACCGGAAAGAATCCTCGGACAACTTAATGTTCTCACAAAGCTTTTCTTTATGAGAAGGATTAACCCCTTGTCCAAAATGTGGAGCATGAATTACATAAGGAACCTTAATATTTTTCCATAATGTCGAAGTACTATCGTATGAACCGGGAAATGCGTAGAGTTCCACATATTGAAATAAGCCTTCCCCATAATATTTTTCAACATCACGGAAATATCCGGAATTTGTTGACCACAATTTCAAACCAATATCGCTCATATTAATTCCCTTTACTGTTAAACCTGAATGGCAAACCTAATATACTTTCAGGATCACATTGAACCCCGTATAAAACCAAAGAAATATGCAGATGAGATGCAGTTGAAATACCTGTTGAACCAACATCGCCAATTAAAAATCCGGCATTTACAAAATCACCTTCTTTCACATTAAGTTTTGACATATGCATGTAATACGTAAATATTCTATTTCCATGATCGATAACTACAAAATTTCCTTCATAGTACATTTCTTCTGCAATCACTACAATTCCCGGCATGACGGCATAAACAGGTGCACCTACAATTCCGCGAAAATCTATGCCACGATGAATTTTTCTTGTTGGAGATAATTCCTTTTTATTTTTATTAATTTTCACGAATTGTCGGTATAGTCTACTCTCATAAAATGTCGAAGTTATATAATGCATATCTCGCGGGTGAGAAACCATATTTGTCATTTTATTAATAGTAACTGTAGAAAATACTTTTTTCTTCTTTGCAGTATTTTCTTCAATAAACTTTATTATTTCAGGTTTTTTGGTTTTTTCAGTATCGGAATAATCTTTTAGGTCAAGCACACCATGTGTAACTTTGAATTTTTTTTGTTTAACTGCGATATTACACAGACTGCTATATGTCTTATTATAATAATTAAATTCAACAGATAAAATTATTTCATTAGTACTTATTTCCGGGTTTATTGGGAATAAACCCGCATATCCATAATCTGTCGGGGATATTGGTATAAGATTTCCGGTTTGATTGTCTTTAATCGAAACATTTTTAACATGATGTTTATGCTTAACCTTGATTTCAAAGTACACAACATCGCCTGATTCAAAACCTCTCGAATAAAGAACAACATCAATAAACTGGTGCTTAAACTGAATTTTCTGAGGAATTTTCAATACATATCCTTCTGGAAGAAAATTCTTAACCAGTACATTGTTATTCTCAACAATCTCAACTTCCCTTTGATCAACATAACGCTCAAGAAGAATATTACTTTCTTCAGCAACGACAATTGGGAAGAAAAATATCAATATAGTAAATAATATTTTTATCATTATTTCATACAAAAAAAGGCGCTTCTACAGCGCCTTCTGTATCGTACTCATAATTATTTCAAACTTCAGTAACTTTTACTTTAAGTTCTCTAACCTGAATACCCTTGTATGTCATACATTCCGGACAAACACGATGAGGCAAAATAAAAGCACCGCACTTCGGACATGGTCTAAGATTAGGTACGCCTATAGCCTGATTAGCCCATCTCATTTTTGATTTAGACTTAGATTTTTTCCTTTTTGGAACAGCCACGTTATTTCTCCATAATATTAAATTTACCGCAATTTAATCAACCTGCAGCATAACACCCCTTGCAAAGGGTCTTTTTTCAGGGACTCACCCCTTTCGACAATCTCTATTTAAACACAATAAGGTCTGTATTTTCTTTAAAGCCTATTTAAAAAAAAGCCGTAATTTTGTCAACTAAAATAGAAATTATTTTAATGGTTCGCTATTCACAAAAAATAGTCTTTTTTTTGCATCAGCCGAAAATGACGAAATAGGAAAATCTTTTAAAAGAACATTGAAATATTCTTTTGCTTTTAACATATCACCGTTTTTCTGATACATCCTACCGATATCATAAATAATTCTATCTTTATACTGGCTGTCAGAATACTCTTTTTCAAGCATAAGATATATTTCGAGGGCTTTTTTATTATCATTCAACCATTCATAGCAAACAGCCGACTGTTGAAAAGCAGGCACCGCAAATGATGATGACGAATTACTTTCAGCAAACTTATAGTATAAGTCTTTAGCTTTATCATATTTCTTATCCTGAAAAAGAATACCGGCAGCAATCAGATAACCGTTGGTATTAACATACCCAAAATACACAGAATCCGCCAATTTCACAACAGCTCCAGCGGTTTTTTCAGGTGCACTAGTTTTTTTCGCTTCATCCTTCATATCTTCTTCATAAGTAGTCATGATTGCTTCATATTTTTCTATAGACTTACGAACTTGATAGGAATAATAAAAAGCACCGGAAATAACACATACCAATATTATGATCAAAACTGCAAAACCAGCATAAAAAGGTTTTTTATTATGCTTAATAAGATCCTTTATCCTCATCAAAACAGTTTCAATAATGTTTCTCTCAAGTATTACTTTTTCCATAGAGGTGTACTTACCTTTTTTTATTTAATAATTCCGCGATTGACGCGGTATTTGACGGATTCAAATTTAAAACTTTGCTCAACTCTTCCTTTTCGCTAATAATTTCAATAGATTTAATACTCAGAAGCATCTTTCTTTTAGATGAATTAACTTCAATAATCATAGCCTCTACGGTATCACCAACATTGAATATTTCCTGAAGATTTTCAGTTCTTTTTTTAGAAGCTTCTGAAATCGGAATAAAACCAAAAATACCATCTTCAATTTTAACTTCAATACCCATCGGTTTAATCGACGCTACTTCAACATTAATCTTTGTCCTTACTGGATACTTATCCTTGATCAGATCCCACGGAGATTTAATCAACTGTTTAACACCGCATGATATTCTTTCATCAGTTTTATTAATAGCTAAAACCTTGAACTCGACGGTATCACCAGCTTTATAATCCGATATTATCTGTTTAGAACTCTCATCCCATGCTAAATCGGATATATGAATCAATCCATCAATATCTTCCTCAATATTTACAAAAATACCAAAATCTGTAATTTTTCGAATAATTCCTTTTCTAATAGAACCAATTGGAACTCTCTTGTCGATTGAACTCCAAGGATTTTCAGTTAATTGCTTCAATCCAAGTGATAGTTTCTTTTCATTAATATTGATATCTAGAATAACCGCATCTATAGGGTCAGATATCTTATATAAGGTTTTAGGATTGATATTGTTTTTTGTCCAGCTAATATCAGATGACTTTATAAGACCTTCAACACCATCCTCAACCTCAACAAATATGCCGAAATTTGTAACAGTAGAAACAATACCACTTACTTTGGTGCCGGGTTTAAATCCTTTTTCAATATTTTCCCAAGGATCAGGTATTAGCTTTTTCAAACTCAACCCGACCTTTCTGTCATCATAATTAATTGATATAATTACGAAATTCATTTCTTCATCAAGTTTTAGGATATTTTTCTTTTTAAAAACTTTTTTCCAAGTAATATCATTTTTATGGAGAAGACCATCAAATCCGCCTAAATCTATAAAAGCACCGAACTCAACAAAACGAGCAACCTTACCTTTAATAATATCATTCTCTTTATACTTATCAATGAAATTCTTCCACAATTCATTCTTCTTTTCATCAAGATATTTTTTCCGCGACAGTATTACTCTGCGTCTCTGGAAATCAACATTTTCTACTGCAAAAGTATACTCTACTCC
>CAYLTM010000188.1:0-354 GCA_964386495.1 uncultured Leptospirales bacterium | reverse complement strand
CTGGCCGGGCTGTTCCAACTGGGCCTGGGCCTTGCGCGCATGGGCGGCATGGTCGCGGCGATCGAGGCCGGCTTCCCGCAGCGGCAGAAAAGCGTTTATACCCTCTACCTGAACCTGAGCGCCTCCATTAACAGCCTTAACAAGCTTACCATTTAAAAACTTAGTTCCTTCAGTGAATTTTTCTTTAAATACATTCCAGGTGGTTATCGATCTGGCAATTCGATAGGATAAATCAAACATTCCATTATTGATCCTCTTCCCCGCCTTGTAAACAACCTCTATATCTATGCCTTCAGCTGGCTTATTATCAAATTCAGAAACTGGTATTCGCCCATCAACCTTTTCACCAATATT
>CAYLTM010000187.1:1598-7354 GCA_964386495.1 uncultured Leptospirales bacterium | reverse complement strand
ATTATACATGGTCTTTTGGCGATAGAGACTCTTCGAGTGCCATAAATCCAATTCATGAGTACGATTCGACTGGTAATTATATTGTTACATTGATAGTAACAACTGAATATGGTTGCAAAGATAGCGTTAGTGAAAGTGTAATTGTAAAAGACGAATTTACTTTTTATGCACCAACAGCATTTAGTCCAGATTTTGATGGAACAAACGATTTCTTTAATGTTTTTGGTAACGGTATCGATCCAAAACATTTTAACTTAAAGATTTACGACCGTTGGGGTGAATTAATATTTGAAACAAATAAATATCCAGTAAACGAAAACAATATTCCTACCGAAGGTTGGAATGGAGAAGTAAAAGGGAAAAAATTAGCCGAAGTTGGTTCTTATAGTTGGATTTGTACATACAGAAACAAACAAGGAATACAACACCAAGAAGCTGGTTTGGTTACTGTAATTAGATAATAGATTTTAAAAAGCACTATTTAGTTTTCTTTTGTTTATTAATTTCGTCTCTAATTTTTGATGCCTTTTCGTAGTCTTCTTCTTTAATTGCATTATTAAGCATTTCTGATAATTGCTCAAGATTCATTTTTTTAAAAGAATCACCAGAAGTTTCATTTGAAGACTTATTTAATGAAGGCTCTTGTTCTGTAAGAAGTTGTCTATCCATATCTAAAACAATTCCTGCCTTTGCAATAATATCAGATGTTGTAAATATTGGGCATTTAAATCGAATAGCTATTGCAATTGCATCAGATGTACGAGCATCAATATTTAAAGTTTTATTATGATTTTTACAAATTGAATCACTCCACATATAAATAGTTCTTGGTGATTATTTTCACTTTTCAAAAAAAATACAAATAATCACCAAATAATAAATAATAACCAGAATATCAAAATACTTACATCATTATGAATTAACTTCAATGTAGAAATCAATTAAGTCAATATTCATAATACACAAAAATTACAGATTGTCTCGACATATTCAGATAATCACTAAAATTGTCTCTGACACCATTTATTCCATAATTTCGACATCGCTGTTTTCAGGGAAAATCAATTTACCATGTGCGGCATCCGCAATAAGTTTTTTAGCGGTTGCACCGCCATTATCATTAAGAATCATATGACCAGTTTTCTTGAGCTCGATAATTCTATCAGAGTTGCCGGCATCACTGTACAACTTACCAAGACCGGTAAATCCGTTTTTGTCAAAAAACAAATCGTCATCACCATAAATAATAATCACCTTCTGACCTGAAACCTTTTTCACAAGAGTATTCTCCATAAACGCAGCAGCTTCACGAACCTTAACCGCCTGCTGAAGATTCTCTTCCCAATTCACGACACGCGTACCATATTCGTTCCACGCGGCAATGTTCATTTCATCATTAACGATATCCCACATACCCGCTCTGCTTGGATTACTGGTTCGAACAATCATCGGAATCAAATATTTCACATATGTGATTTTTCCCGATAACCACGCCATAAGCGGCGACGCGGCTCTGTAATTCAACCTGGTATTCAGAGGAGATAAGAAAATCTGCACATCCGGCTTCCTTTCAGCTCTGGCACCTAAAACCGTATTTGACAACGCACCGAAAGACATCGAAACCACAACAACCCTATGATCTTTCGGCAAATTCGCAGTGTAAAGATTATAGTATTGATAAAAAGCTCTCATGTCTTCCTGAAAAAACCATTCCCTGTTGCGCATTTCAAAAGGCCAACTCGTAAGTCCGGCAACCGGCGCGATAACATTCACACCTTCATCATTGTGCAGTTTAAGGAAGTAATTGTAAAAATGCGCCGCTCTGAAACCGCCGACAAAAAACACAGTCGAATTATTTTCCGGCTTAACAAGAATCATCGGCTCACCATCGGGTTTTTGAAAAAGAAAATCATCATCGTAAACTTTTTCTGTTTTATCTCTCGCCTCAACATAATTTTTGACTGAATTAATTCTGCTGTTATAATATTTTTTATAAGCCCCATAAAATGCGAAATAAGCTAAAACTAAAATAATAAGAACTTTGAAAATTTTCTTTGCGGTCTGTTTAATGTTCATCATACACCTCAATATTTTTATTCTTAATAATAATCAATTTCGAATAAGTCGTCTATTCATACAGGGACATGTCTCGAATTGAGGGTTGATAATGTATAAGCGGATCAACGTTTAACGTTTAGAATATTTTTCACGATATTCAGACGGAGTGATTTTGATGCACTTATAAAATACACGGTTAAACGTACTCAGACTCTCGAAACCGGAGTCGTACGCGATTTCCAGAATAGTTTTTTCAGTATCGATTAGCTCTGTTAACGACTTGTTGATTCTCATTTCATTAATGAACTCGCTGATTTTCTTCCCTGTGCAGGACAAAAACGCCTTACCAAGTCTTGAAGGACTCATGTCAACCATTGCCGCAAGCCCCTCTCTCGCGATATCAAAAGTAAAATTATTTTCAATGTACGAAATGACCTCTAAAACTTTGCGCTCGGAACTCTTAGAAATTTTATTCTGTTCACGTCTAATCCGTTCTTTTTCTTCACGGAGAGCTTCCTGCAGATTATTGGTTTTTTCCAAAAGAATCTTTTCAAAATTAATCTGCAGAACATCTATAGTATTTTTCAGTTCGTGAATATGAATTTCCTGCTCAAGTTGTTTTTTAGCCGCCGCGTATCCCTGAACAATAATAAAAACAATGAATCCATGCGGAGCGAAAAATCCGGTGTTTAAAACATTCTGAGTGTATAGCAAATCATTAACAACAGCGATAGAGGGAATTATTATTCCAACAAGAGAAACCAGTGCTATTACATCACCATTTTTTTTCCATAAACAAAACAACTTGTAAATAATTAGACCAATACAAAGCGCTAAAAATACCCAGAACCATTCTTTCGTAGTAGTAAATATATATGTTGGAGTAACCATAGTAATAAAAATAAATCCACTCGAAATCGCGGTAATAGCGATTATAAACTCCCTTCTAAAAATGTTTGTAAATGTCCTGTAAATAAACAAAGTAAATACAAGTAAACTGCTGTGCATAGTTAAATAACTCAGAGAATATAAAACTGAAAAAAGACGGTTATCGGGAAACCACTCCTGAAAATATAATCCCGACAAAAAAGTTCTGACAGCAAATATTATACAAAAAAAGAAAAGATATAAAGTGCTGTCATTGTTTCGTTGAACAAAATAGTGAGTGAGATTATAAAGTGATATGATTATTAAACATCCGATTAATACAAAATCTCTAAATTTTTCCTTTTCCCGAATCATGTAAATATCTTTGTAGTATCCGATATACGGTGCGTTCCACAGACCGCCCCTGTCGTTAGTCCAATTGGATACTTCAAACAAAAGTTCGATATACAAATCATCAACAGGAATTCTTTCTATCGTTGGCGTGTAAGAAGAAACTTCCGCCTTCCTGTCAGACGACGGATTTCCACCGCTCGATATCCGCTTCCACACATTTTGATTTTTAATAAAGATCCGGTACGATGTCGCGGCATCCCTGAAATAAATACCGATATCATCAGCAGCAGCGGTTCCACCATCGTTAACATTTTTCACAGGGAGTTTAATCTTCACTATATACGAGGCGAATCCATATCGACCGATCCTGCTGCCGTCTTTTAACGGAACACCGTTCCACGCGGAAGGGACATTTTCCAAAAAAAGAACCATTTCCCTTTCAACAAAACTGGACCATCAGAAAAATCATTAGAAGACAAATCTATTATACCATTATTATTCTGAAAATCGGTTCCGGTGCAACCGCAAAAATATAACACCACCAGTAATGCTAAAAATGATACGACCGATTTTACAAAAAAATTCATGAATATATTAGTCCTAATTATAGTTAAAATACAAGTAGCGATGACCGAACCCAAAAGGGTTCGGTTTTAAAGATATGTCCAATCATTTTTTAGGAATATTCTTTTTCCACGCGCCGGTTCTTCCGCCATCCTGTATATTGGTTTTCCATGTGTATGTATCGTCATGGATTGAGGATGACGACATTCCATCAATATATTCATATCTGCCTTTATTCGCATCAGCTTTAAACCAATTCATCGCCGAGATTATAACAGCACTGGACGATGATGGAGATATACCTCCCGCTGGCGGATTAAAACCAAACTGATAAAAAGTATGATATCTGCCATTGCCATGCTGTTCTCCCCAGCCATAAAGCTTAGTGAGGTCATTAGGTTTTGATAGCCATTCATAGTAATGATAAATAACAGCGACCTGCTCCCTGTATGGTTCATTCCAATCACCGTTATAAAATGTAACATAATTGCTGGTCTTCCCATCAGGCAATCCGGAAGTATCATACAGCACGGTTGGAAGTACAGTCAGATTTTTTATAGGACATCCGCTATTATTCTTCGAAATGTAATAAGCAATGACATCTTTAATAATTTCTGTGCAGACCTGTCCGGGAAGAGCATTTCCAGAAATTCGACCATTAACTACCATATCTTTTACAGGAGACTCCGCTCTCCACCAGTAGCCAGTCGCTTCAGGCGCGTTAGTATTTTCCCAGTCATCACCACGGTCATCCAGCCAGAAATCATCATCAACCCAGTAAGGATCAACAAGAAAAAATCTGTCGGGCATTAAATAATCAGGCAAAGTCCCTGCCGCATGTCTAGTTTTCAAAATATAAAGCATAGCATTCACCATCTGGTTGCCAAGGGAATGCCCTGTAAGTCTGAACTCTGAATCAAAACCCGCTGGTCGAGCTGTACAGCAGCTCTGAAAAATATCAACCATAATTGTTGACATAGCTCTATTCGGTGAATTAGCAGTAATTCGCTCAAACTCATATTTATATTTATTATCAGCAAATTTCAATTTATTGGTCGCGTATTCCGCTCTACCGTTCTCCTGCGAAGAAGGACCATACATGCTCCATATCGCTGTTCCAGCTCTTCTTGGTTTTGCGGAACCTTGTGCCCCGCCTTCATCCTGGTTGTCGGCAAACTGTGTCCAGTAAACCGCACCGACATTCCAATTTTTCCCATAACCATTCGGGAACTTCACAATGTCTGCACCGTTTTTCCATGGATCAGTAATATCGATAGTCGGGGTATTAACATCCCATGACCAGCCGGCATCATTAGTAGTACCGCCCCATAAAAAATCTTCACGCCGGTAATCTCTAAAACTCCCCTGACGGCTAAGACCAGTCGTGCCATTCTGCCAGCCATGACTGTGAAGAAAAATCGGTTTCACCGGATTATAATATTCTACCGGCATGGCTCTTCCCGGAACATACTTCAACGCATTATAACCATCTTTAAACCAATATAGACCATAATCCAAATCTGTTGTGGTGAATGACCAGTTTCTTACATTGCTTGATGCGTTATGCGCCGCCAGATCTCCGCCCCAAATGTCTCTGACACCATTATTAATCGTTACATCGTACTGATACCCGGGTTTAATACCATTCCAGTTAGGGTGTTCAATATCATAAGAACCATGCTCCGCGGCGTAGAACATTTTGTGGTGTTTAAAAACAACCTTCTTATTATCTGCCGGGTCCGCCGACAGCTCGCCAATGAATTGTCCTCGTAAATTCGGGTTGTTCGGAAAACCGCCATGAACCTTACCAATTACATTATAGTTATTCTCAGATGAGTCTGCTATTTCGGCGGTACCTTTAGCGTTTCTCTTTACCAGAAGTTTTTCAGAAATACTGGCAGCATCCACTGGAA